>CAYOOY010000016.1:0-19281 GCA_964405725.1 uncultured Methanosarcinales archaeon
TCTCTTTTCCATGTGTTAACCTGTATATCTTCCATCAAGATGTTCTCTCATGAATTCTCCTGCTGTTAAGCCAGGGAATAATTCTACAGAATCTCTTGGATGCAAAAAAAAAGGTTCATTATACCTTGGTTGATCCATGTTAGCTGGAACTTTAGCATAATGCCATGTGGCGGGAAGTTTTCCAGATGTACGTTTCTCTAATTTTTCACCAATATTAATAATTGTTGTATTTAATGGAATCTGTGGGGCATACCACTCATCTTGTATTCGGACATGCAAACCTTTGCCTGGATTATGCAAAAGAGTAATATAATTGCTATCTTTATGTTCACGTGCAAAACCCCCACTTGCAGGGTAATAATTTAGCCTCTGGACAGAATTTCCACCTCGCGTTTCATTTACAAGAGTGGCGGGGTCAATATCACAGAAATGGGCTATTTTGGCTAGAATCGAAAATGCTTTTTGCTCAACAAGTACATATGTTGAAAGGCATGTGTCACGAAATTTGGGAAATTGTTTTTTTGATGGCCAGATGTTTTGTGGGTATAAAACATGATCTTGTCGTCCATATCCAAAAAAACATTTTTTGTCAGGAGCTGTAAATCCAATGGCGGTCTCTTCACCTTCAGATACAAAACCTCTCTCTCCTTTTGTGTGAGGGCCATGACACATTTCCCGCTGATCTGAATTTGACTCCTCAAAAAATATGCGCGATTGGTCTCGTAATTGGTTAATGGAGTCATCAATCCCAATATTTTGAATCATCACAAAGCCGGTCTTTTCAAGTGAGTTGCCAAGTTGATCAAGAAAACGTGCAGATTCATACTCGCGATAATCTAATATATCAATTAAACCCATTACATGCATTATTGTTACAAGATCTATTTATAGTTTATTGTAGGTAATTATATAAATGTCAAATAATTTATATTTAACATGTGGCCATGGTCATCAAAAAAAAAAGAACCTGTTGCTAGAGAAAGTTCTAGGACTCGAAACATGCGAGCTCAACTACAATTATTATCCCATGAACTTAATAATTTAATGGTATTTCTTGCTGGACCACGTTATGCGGAATGGGATAGAGAAGACATTGACCCAGAAATATTGGGAAATGAAGGAGAAGTACGAAAATTGATAGATATGCAAAATCATAGTCCCGCACAAATTCAAGCGGCGTTAATTCGTTTTAGTCATGATTTAAAATCCCATATTGTAACATTGAAAGGATTTAATCCAGAAATATATCCTACAAAGGCAGCAACGGGAAAGAGGGGATGTAATGTGAGCGTGTTATTACAATATGTTGTCAATTTCTCAATTTTTGTTGAAAGAATTAAAGCAATACATTTTAACAGGGATAAGGATGATATCCTCTCTAAAGCCACATTCATATTACATTATTGGATTAAACACCAATTTTAGTTTTGAGGAGTAGTAAACAAAGCTTAATAAGTTTCTACCCCTTGGAGTAGCACTAATGGAATTTGATATTCAACGTAAAGAGAACGAAAACATTTACAAATATCCTACCGAGGATATTGAACTAACACAGAAATTTACTGAAATTTTGCGCAAGGAATTGCACGATTTTCTAATGGGTGTTGTAGTCTTTGGTTCAGTTGCTCGTAAAAAACAAACGGAGCATAGTGATATTGACCTTCTTTTGATTGTTAACGATAGCACATTTGTAATTACGCAAGAACTAATTGAAGGATATAGAATTATAGTTGAACAAGCAATGCAACGCGTCTCTCCTAAATTTCATATCACAAGTATGACTTTTACTTCATTTTGGGATCATAGTCGAAATGGTGATCCAGTAGTAATTAACATAATTAGAGATGGATTAGCATTATATGATCAAGGGTTTTTCGACCCATTACAACGATTGTTAAAAGCAGGTAAATTGCGACCGTCTGAAGAAAGTGTTTGGCGCTATTTTGGTAGAGCCCCGAAAACATTACTTAATTCTCGTTGGCATGTTTTGCAAGCAACGCTTGATTTGTATTGGGCAGTAATTGACGCAGCCCACGCAGCTTTGATGCGGAAAAATACGCTTCCACCAACCCCTGATCATGTTGCAGATGAACTAGAAAGAGTATACGTTAAGAAAAAGTTATTGGATAAAAAATATGTTATCCGCATGCGAAAATTTTATGATATGAGTAAGAATATCACTCATCGTAAAATTGAAAAGGTTACCGGTGCAGAGTTTGAAAAATTATATCTTGAAGCAGATGATTTCATACAACAGATGAAAAAATTAGTTCAAAAAAGGAATTAAGTAAGGATAAATAATTATTTTTTGTTAAAATATATCATGTAAAGAGAAATATTCTTAAAGAAAACAAACTATATTACTCGTATGAACGAGATTATCCTTAAATATGTTCTTAAAAACCAGTATGAGTATGGTTCAGTAAATCCAAAAGCAGTCTTAGGAATGGTACTACGTGAAAAACCAGAATTAAAAAAAGATGTTCCCTTGGTTCTTAAAGAAATAGAAGCTGTTACGGCAAAAAACTCTTCGCTTTCTAAAAAAGAAATCAAATCGCGGTTAGAGAAGATAGATTCGTCTTTACTTGTACCAAAAAAAGATCACAAGAAAAGAGGACCTCTTAAGGAGTTACCAAATGCTGAAGTAGGAAAAGTTGTAGTACGAATGGCACCATCACCTTCAGGAGCGTTGCATATCGGACATGCATATGGTGCATCATTAAACTATGAATATGCAAAAATGTACAAAGGAAAGTTTATTCTACGCATTGAAGACACTAATCCTAGCAATATTTATGAGCCAGCGTACGATTTAACACAAAATGATGCAAAATGGCTAACTGAAGATCATATTGATGAAGTTTTTTTGCAATCAGATCGTTTTGGGATATACTATGATTATGCAGAAAAATTAGTTCAAATGGGAAAAGCGTATGTGTGTTCCTGCAACCCAGATGAATTTCGAGAGTTAAAAAGAGATAAAAAAGAATGCCCATGTAGAAATGTAACCATAAAAGAGCAACAAATCCTATATGCAAAAATGTTTGGTGAATTTGCTGAAGGAGAAGTTATTTTACGTCTTAAAACAAATATCAAAGATAAAAATCCGGCAATGCGTGATTTTGGTATAATGCGTATCAACGAACATATTCATCCAAGAACGAAAACTGAACATCGTGTTTGGCCATTGATGGTTTTTTCAGTTGCAATTGATGATCATGAAATGGGATTAACCCATGTATTGAATGGAAAAGATCAAGCTGACAATGCAAAAAAAGAATCAATAATTATGGAGTATCTTGGATGGACGCCACCTGTGTATAAGCATTGGGGGTTCATAAATTTTACAGATCTTCATATAAGTAAAACCAAAACTAAATTAGCAATTGAGCAAGGAGAATTTACTGGATGGGATGATATTCGCTTGCCTTATTTGGCTGCTTTACGTAGACGTGGGTATCAATCGGGTGCATTTCGTAAATATGCAATTGAGGTTGGTATGAGTTTAAATGATAAGACCGTTACCCAAAAAGAATTTTGGAAGATGGTTAATGCGTTTAACAAAGATATTGTTGAAGAAAAAGCAAATCGTTATTTTATGATAGAAGATCCAGTTGAAATTGAAATAGAAGGAGCACCCCTTGACAAAGTAAAAATTGATTTACATCCAAATATCAAAAAAAGAGGGACAAGAACCATTTCACCAACAACAAAATTATTTGTTGAGAAGGCAGATTTCAAGAAGCTTGCAGAAGGTAAGATTCATCGCCTCATGGATTATTGTAATTTTGAAGTTAAGGATACGAATTTCGTGTTTCTATCAACAAACTATGAAGACTACAAGAATGCCCATGCTAAGGGACATATTATTCATTGGTTACCAACAAAAAATACAAAAGTAGAATTAATGAAGCCTAATGGTAAAAAAATGGATGTAATTGCAGAATCAGCTATTGAAAAGGTCAAAGTAAATGATATAGTTCAGTTTGAAAGAAAGTTTTTTGCACGCTGTGATGCGGAAGGATTTTGGTATCTTCATACGTAAAATCTTTTATCATCACTCTATGTTTCTAAGAAAGATTTAAAAGAAGGAAGATATTCTATTTTACAGAGGGATTTTATGGGAAAAATATCACGAGACACACCGCTTGCGGAAATTACACTTAGAAGGTATGAGAAGCCAACTATGGGTGAACGTGAATTGGTAAGAAAATTCTGTTTATCACTTGGATTATTGCAACCAGGAGATAGTAGAGATGTCATGGTTGATGTGTTACATGTTCTTTTAAAGGCACGAAAAGCAAAGGAAGAATTACATTCTGAAGAAATTAAACATAAAGTCATGGATGAACGAAAGGGCCTAGGTCTTCCCATGCTAGGCATTGCAGGATCAAATATTCGTCGCCAATTACGTCGATTAAAAGACCTTCACCTTATTGAAACTAATGCTAATTTATACAGGGTAACTGAATGGGCCAGCATGAATGAGATTTTTGAAGAAAAAATTCAAAGTTTTTTATTGCAATCAATTATAAGTCGAGTGCATGAATATGTGCAAAAAATTGACGACGAGTTTATTCATAGTACAATTGAAGAATAAACAATAATTATACTAAAATAAGCATAAAATAAGTAAAAGAAAAATAATTTTAAATTATATCTTCTTCAGCAACAACTATGAAATCGCCACTTGCGATCACTGCTGAGAACGGAATAAGAGGTTGGTTATCTTTAGATTTCTCCAATTCTAACTTATCTGTAAATGAAGTTGGATTACGCAAAGCTAGATGAATCAATTCGCCAGATCCTACTTCAAATATTAAATCGCCTACTTCGCCAAATTTTTTACCTGACTTAGAAACTATTGTTTTTCCAAGCAATTCCTTTGAGTAGAGTTTTTCTTTATCCATAATTAGTCACCCTTTTGCTACTAAGAGGAAAAAAAGAGTATATAAAGTTTGCGGTGATAATTCGTACCTGTTACAAAAGTTTTAATAAACTTCCAATAATGAAGCAGATATGTGGGTGCATAATTTAAATCCGGTTCTTTTTGGTCTTGGACCACTTGAAGTTCGATGGTATGGATTAGCCTACATCCTTGGATTTTTTTTAGTAATATTTTATTTGAGTAAAGAAAAATCTCAGTTACATATAAGTAAAGATGATGTGTGGGACATAGGATTTTATATTCTCTTAAGTGTTTTAATTGGTTCACGTCTTTTTGAAATATTTTGGAGACCTGACATTTATCTAACTAATCCGGTTGAAATTCTAAAAATATGGAATGGAGGAATGAGCTTTCATGGTGGATTAGTTGGAATCATAGTAGGAACATGGTATTCATGTAAAAAATATAACCTTTCTTTTTGGAGAATAGCCGATATTTTATCTGTACCTACGATGATTGCACTTTCTTTTGGTCGAATTGCAAATTTTATTAATGGTGAATTGGTAGGGAGAGTATTTAATGGACCTTGGTGTGTCAAGTTTTCGGGATTTGATCAATGTAGACACCCTAGCACTCTTTATGCAGCGGGAAAGCGATTCTTAGTTGCAGGATGGTTACTGTGGCTTGGAAGAAAAAATACGTTTAAGGAAGGATTTATTTTTTGGAATTTTGTATTCTTTGAAGGACTAGGCAGATTTATAGTTGATTTTTATCGAGAAGATGTTCTTCATCTTGGTCTTAGTTTAGGACAATGGTTTAGTTTGATAATGATTGTAATTGCATTACGGATGTTTGTGAAAACATATAGAAAAGAATGGCGCGTGATATTTAGATAGATGTTATTTTGCATAATAATATTGGTTTGCAGATTTTTGTTCACGATCTTTTACAGAATGAGGTTTATTTATCCGTGGTCTATGAGAATGAATATCTCGCCTAAGAGTGATGCTTAAATTTTTGAGAAACCTGTTCATTCCTTCTTCTTTTGCAAATGGGCCATTTAAAACCCCATCGATTGCTGGTCTTCCATCAAATACTATTAATTTATTTGAGATATAATCAATAAACATCAAATCATGATCAACTATAACTATTGATACATTGCGATCTGCTGCAACAGTACGAATTATTTTTGATATTGAGAGCCGCTGCTCAACGTCAAGATACGCTGAAGGTTCATCAAGTAAGAATATTTTTGCATCTTGTGAAAGACAATGCGCAATTGCGACACGCTGTAGCTGACCACCAGATAGCTCTGAGAGTTTAAGACCAAATAATGGCTCTAAATCTAAAGGTTGAATAAGTTGTCTATTATATTCCGTTATTGCTAATGATAAAAATTCTACAACTAGTTGATCAGAGTCGCTATCCAAATATTGTGCCTTGTACGCAACTTTAACTTCTCCATGAATTTCGCCTGATTGTGGTTTTATTATACCGGCAAGTAATTTTACAAATGATGTTTTTCCAATACCATTTTCGCCAAGAACACCAATAATATCTTTTTGTTTAATTTCGCCCGCATTAGCACGTAACTGAAATGTACCCATCTGCGCATGCACATCACTCCAACTAATGAGTGTATCTTCGCCTGAAATAATTTGTTCCTGTGAATCTTCAAATTTTATTGGATGAGAACGAAAGCGGACATTTTCTTCTTTTAGAAATCCACTAAGGAATGCATTAATTCCTTCGCGCACTGATTTTAAACCTGAAACAATTCCAAAAGTTGATTCGTGGCCATACATGATGTTTAGATTATCAGTCATAAAATCTAATATGATTAAGTCGTGTTCGATAGTTAATACTGAGGTATCATCATTAGCCAAAGATCGAATGAAATGGGCCATATTTATTCTTTGTTTTATATCAAGATAGGATGTTGGTTCATCAAACATGAATACATTTGCATCTTTCATAACACTTGCAGCAATAGCTGTTCGTTGCAGCTCGCCACCAGAAATTGTTTTGATATCTTGATCTAGAAAACTTGTAAGTTGTAATTTCTCTGCTACTTTCGTTACTTTTTGTGGATTTACTTTTGTGAGAAGGTCTCGAACAGTGCCTGAAAATTGTTTAGGAATCAAATCAACTTGCTGTGGTTTATATGAAAGGATGATTTTATTTTTTTGAATTTTTTCAATAAACTTTTGTGTTTCTGATCCTTTAAAATAATTAATGACATCTTGAAAATTAGGTTCTTCTTCGTAATTTCCTAAATTTGGAACAACAAGATTTGACATTATTTTTAGTGCAGTCGACTTTCCTATACCATTTTTACCTAAAATTCCTGTCACTTGATTAGGTATTGGTGTTGGTAAAGAATATAATTCAAAGAGATTTTCGCCATACCTATGAATTGGTGATTTAGTAAGTGTATCTGGAAGATTGATAATAGTGATTGCCCCATATGGACACCTCGTCGGACAAATACCGCAACCAGTGCACAACATTTCATCGATACGTGCTTTAGTATCATCTCCGGGAGTTACACAATCCGATCCTGCTCGATTTACGGGACATAATTTCTGGCATAAATAATTACCACATTCCTGTGGATGACATTTTTCCCGATCGATTACTGCAATACGCTTTTTCATAGTTAAAAACAAGAATGAGGTTTTATATTACTTTTGGTTAATCAAGGAGTGCATGTTGTTTTCCTAACCGTTGATATAAGAACACCGTAAATGGATTGTTTTGATATTCGCATCCAACCTCAAAATTCTTGATGGCGTCAATCCACGGACTTAAAAAATCAATATCAAAACGATTATCACTTGCTTCAAGAACTTCTTCAAGACCTTCAAATAGAACTCCTTTTTTCTCTCTTTCGTATCGGTTAAATGAGCGTAGAGTTAATGGAAGAACCATTCGTTGAAAGATTTGCTCTTCCTTGTCTGAAATTTGGGGTGTTGTGAAAAAACCGTTCTTTCGATAAAAGGAGATTACAGGTTTCCAAGCGTATGTTTGTATGCAATAATCTCGTGGAGTATTCTGAATCATTTCATACAGGAGTTTTGAAGCAATACCTGTTTTTCGAAATTCAGGAACAATGTAAAACATATCTAAATACGTACATTTGTTGTAATCAGGTGTAGGTTCAACAGAGTACCAGATCGCGCCAGCCACCTGATCGTTAACAAGCCCAATAATAACATCATTTTGTAATCGCTGGTCATCGTCTTGTGTCTTTCGACCAAATAATTCACGATGATATAAAGATTCAAGTTTTAAGACAACCTCGTCTTCATAATTTGTCTGAGAAAAATCAACATGTTCTACTTTTTTGGTTAAAGAAGGAGTAATGCCTAGTAGAGATAATGATTCGGCAAGTTCGTCATCAGAGATTAATCCTTGCTCATGCTGATCTCTAAGTTCTTGTGCATATTCTTTAATTGTAAATTTTGACATCGTATTTCGCTTTTTTGTGCACAATGTTTATAAAACTTGCTACTACTTAATAGTCATGCTTTCGTATGAGTCTCCAGTTATCATAAATGCACCTATTTTTGGTAGAGATTATGGTCCGTCAGATCATATTGAACAAGGTTCTAGGCTTGAAAGTGTTCTTGACCGAATTACAGTTGGTTCGGGATGTAGTGTTGTGCAAGCTCGTAATGGCGCTGAATTCTTGCCGTTAGTTCATAATCTTGAATATATTAAGATGATCAGAGAAGCTTGTTTTGCAGTGGAGCAAGGAAGGTTTGAACATGTAGATGAAAGTATTTTCTCTCGAGATATTTTTAATATGGCTTGTTATGCAGCCGGCGCCGCTGTAGAGGGAGCAAATCTGGCAAAACAAGGTAAGAAATCATTCTCAATTATACGTCCACCTGGCCACCATGCCTACCCACAGCAGGATGGTGGGTTTTGTTTATTTAACAACGTGGCCATAGGTGCCGAGTATCTTAGACAAATTGGAGAGAGAGTATTAATTGTAGATATTGATTTACATTTAGGCGACGGAACGATAGCGTGTATTGAAGATAAACCAGATGTGTTTTATTTCTCAATTGGTCATGATTCAGTTTTTCCGCATTTACGACCAGAAGCAGGTAATGTTGAAAGTGTTTATTTGCCGGAAGGAACAACAGATGAAGAATATTGCCAGGTTTTGGATGATCGATTAATTCCTTTGATTGCAAATTGGAAACCAGATATTATGGCGATTAGTGCAGGATTTGATACGTCTGTTATGGACAAAGTCGAATTTGGGAAGACGCTTGGTGGTGGATTTTCGTTAACTCAAAAGACATACACACATTTCTGGCAACTTCTTGATGAGACATTGATACCGTATTTTGCAGTTCTTGAAGGCGGGTATCATCCAGATAGTGTAGCCGCAGGAGTTGAGAGTTTTCTTAATAGGCAAAAGCATTAAAAATGGATGTTAATTATTGCCCCATATGAAATGTACAATCTGTAAAGAAGATATTAAAGAACTATTTTTAGGTAAAATAAAAGGAACATATGTGTTTAAAGAAGGAAGTAGCAAGAAATATCCTGTTTGTTTTAGTTGTCAAAAAAAGTTTCCTCAAAAGAGCGAGATTGTAGATAAATTATAATGCCTCTGTGGCTTAGTGGTATAGCGGCGCTCTCGTAAAGCGCAGGTCCCGAGTTCAAATCTCGGCAGAGGCTTATATTTTCCCCACAACAGGCAATCCAAGTGTATCCCATACATCATTAATTTCTACATCTCTGTGAAAACTATCATTAACTAACCCAACCAATATTCCCCTTCTGAATAATTTTACTTTCATGTATATCACCATATTTCTTTAGTAGGAAATAGTTTATAACCATTGTGCGCACTTGTCCAGTGACCAGTGCGACAGTTTGGTCAGTTTACACTTTGCCTTTTAGTAAAACTTATTAACTTCGATACTTTTCATATCCTGTGAAAAAAAGTGGTGGAGTGATTTGTATGGTCTTGCTAATTTCTTTAATACTAGTGGGTTGTTTATCACCGCAAGTAGATTCGAAAGAAAAAGAGATCGATGATGAGAATGGTAATGCACTTAAAAAATTAGTTGACACGCCACTTGTTGATGTTCCTTCTACCAAACCAATAGATGATAGTAAACCTATTGAAAACAATTCAAGGGTAACGATGGTTGATAAAATAGAACCTAGAGATACAACACCAGAAGTTGAATTGGCAGAAACAGAGATCAAACTTACTACTTCAGGAGATGTTTGTGTAGATCTTGAAGGGGAAAAGAATTATGATTTTAGAGGAAAAACAATAACAATGGTTGGGTATAAAAACAATTCATATCAGGATTTTTGTAAAAGTACTTCAATTTTAGAAGAATACTCTTGCAATGGAAATGAGTTATTATTAGAATCGTATGATTGCCAAACTAAAAATAATGCAACACATGAATTCTCCTGTAAATTTGGAGAATGTATCCTTAGCGCAACTTGTGAGGATGTGGATAATGGCCTTAACTACACACAAAAATCAGATATATATGTGTACAATAAAACAACAACAAAAGTTGAGTCTCAAAGAGATAATTGTGTTGGAGGGATATCACCAAGCACGCTTCGGGAATGGTATTGCGATAATGGAGTTATGGATTCAAAGAATTATGAATGTTTGTATTTAGGTGAGGGTTATACATGCAAAGATGGTGCGTGTGTTATGAAATGATAGATTTTTTGTATTAAGATTAATAATTATATCTCTGCTAACATAAGTACATAAATTCAATACTTAAAACAATAGCACCAGGCCAAAGACTATTGCGATTCCTGCCCAAAGATATTTTGTCCATTTAGGCCAGTTCAACGCTTCGCTAAGTATTATCAAAACACCTAATAAAATAGGTCCGCTTCCCAATAAAAAATTTACCATTTTTATTCCTCCATTAATCTTTGCGCATTTTTATACGCAAATTTCTCTTGTATTTCTGCATCAAAATTTCCAATAAAATCTCGGCCAAATTCTTCTATTATTGCTCCTACTTTTTCATCAAAATGCCACGTATACCATCTATCAGTTCCCCACAAGAATTTATCAGGCTGTTTCATAATCCTTGCTTCCCAATAATCAAGTTCTTGAGCCAATGCCTCCTCATAATTGACCTTCATATATTTCAAAAATTCCTCTTTTGTAGGTCCCCTTATTGCATGATCCTCAGACCAGCCAAAAATCTTAGTATTAACTTCCACCGTGTAATATGCATTATCATATTTTTCAAGAACTTCAAAAATCCAATTCCGTATCTCTCCACCATGGAAAAGAAAATTAACATTGGGGTGTTTTTCAAGAAGAAAGATTACATCTTCCTTATGGTTAGGACCTGGATGCATCATAATAGTCAAATTATGTTTATTCGCCAATTGGTATGATTCAAGATATTCTTTATCACGAATACCAAAATTCTCAACTTCATGAAAACTAAACTTAACTTCCCCATATCCCTCAAAGAGATCTTGACTATCTGTTAATATTGAATCAACCTTTTCAGGACTTGGATTCAATCCAGGTAATGGTGTTGGTTGATAAAAATGTATGAATTTTCCAGGATATCTTTTTTCGTTTGACTTGACTTTCTCAACAGATGGACCAATCACTAAATTTGGAATTACGTTAAACCCAAACACGTTTGTTATTCCCTCACTGTCAAATAAGCATGCAAGATAATCTATGCTTAGTTTATCATTATATGCGGGCATGTCTTCAAATCCAGATTTAATTGCAATCGTGCTCACTATTTGTGATGCAACAGGCATGTGGATATGGCTATCAATAAGTGGCCCAGTGTAATAAGTAGAATGAGAAAATTGAGGAACGGTTTTTGGAATTGTGCATTTCTTTATTTCACTTTCATCAACTGTCTTGGCCGTTATACTCATTGCATCATTGATTGCGGGTTCAACTTTTTGCTGAATCTGCGCTTTTTCTTCTGCAATTTGTGCGCAACTTGTAAGAAGTATCAATAGAAATAATAGACAGACTACAACTCTCTTCATTATGTAGGATAATATATTAGTACTTAAATAATTATTGGAAAGGTGTCACTTTCCACTCTCTTCTTTTAGCTGTGCAACGACTTTCTTAAACGCGGCAATTTGTTTCTCAGATAAACTGCCAAATCGATGATAGTTAATCTTTATACTTCGCAAGAATGCATTATCTTTATAGAAATCCACAGGAATATTAAACATCTTTTTCATGGCAGGATCAGTTACTTTTTGATCTAAATCCTTCTTTTGACAATCATAACATAAAGGGTAATTATTCTGCCTTGTTACAATGACATAATTATCCTTACAACGAGAACACTTCTGTTTATACTGAATCCGAGCCATATTTACATTATTTTATTCTTGGTTTATAAAATCTACCCTTGTTTACCACAATATTCTTAAAGGGCCAATATTACATCCATAAAATGAGTGAAGAGACTATAATTCATGACGAGATTCAAGAGTCGATAGAAGAAGTGGCAGAAGATGCCCTTCCAGACAAACCATCTCAAGATGGAAAAAGTATGTTAATAGTTGTGGGGTTTGTTGTTGGGCTATTTGTGTTATTTTATGCTGGATCCGTAGGATATAATTATTTTTTTGGTGCACCCGATGTACAGACCCTTGATGATTTACATAAAGATAATTTAGATGGGAATTTGCAAGACGACCTTGAGGGGTATGTGTATAGGGGATTTAGTTTTGTTAAAACCGATGGGTTGTGGTGGACTTCAATTAATCGTGAAGGAACACTTGTCAAGATTCCACTTCATTATGGTCCAAAGGAAGTTGAGCATGTAAAGGTAAGTGGGAAAATTGATGCAGATTTATTTAATTCAAAAGAACAATTTTATATCTCAGTTGACCCTGAAACTGTAAATAAATATTATACGTTAGCCCTTGCAGAATTTAGTGTTAATGTGGTAAAAGGTGTTCTACGTCAACCAATTGGTGTGTGCAATAAGGAGCACGAAAGTTGTGATAATCGAACCATTGCAAATTGTGAGGATACTAAAGGAAATCCGTTAATTGAGTTTGTGCATGCAAAAGAAGAGCCAAGCATAGTATACTCTGACAAATGTGTAAAAGTTACTGGTCACAATGAGGAAATTGTTAAAGCAGCTGATAGAGTATTGTATCAGTGGTATGGCATTATGAATTAGAACCACAAAAATTAATTAGAAATCTTTATGTACTTCTTTTCTTTGCGCATTATATGAACATTAATTTTTTTGAAGAGTTTCCAACAACTTCTAATTTGAAAAAACTAGAGTTAGTAACATTTCCTACAACAGTGTATGTAGCAACTCCTTCCATTGCAGAATTTATTAAGATAAAAACAAAATTGAAGAAGAATAGTAATAGTAATAATAATAGTGCTAGCAGTGGCAGTAATAATAGCAATAGTAATGATAACCTCACACTTGCGTGGTGGCCAACCCTGTCACATAAAGAAGGATATTGGCTTAGTCCATTTAGTACACCAACTGCGCTTAAGCGCATAATGGATGAGATACTTAACTACAAAGGAAATTTAAGTATAATGTGGGATGCTGAATTACCATTTCGGCACCCGTGGCTTTTTCTTCGATTAGATTCATTTTTCAGAAATTCAAGAGAGATACGGTCATTCTTACGAAAATGTAAACAAAAAAAGAATGTAGAAATTCTTACAAGCGAGTATCCTATTCGTAATGGATTTACTGAATTTTTCCTTCGAAGTATGGGAGTTTCGATTTCACCAAAAAAATATGGAACAAAAAAAATAGTGATGTATTACACATCAATGCATCCAAAGATACGGTCCGTTTTTAAGAAAGGGATTTCTTCACTGAATGAAAAATATAAAGGAGATGTGCATGTTGGGTTAGGAACAATAGCTACAGGCATTTTAGAAACAGAACCGATTTTGCCACCTAATCAATTGAAAAGAGATCTTAAAGAGATAAAAGAAATTGGCATTGAAGATGTTGTTATTTTTCGTTTAGGAGGACTTAATAAAAAATATGTTAACGTTCTTAGTAAGTTCACTTAAACAAATATTTTGCAAATAGTGCAAATCGTGGTTCTCTAAGTAACGCATTCATTACTAAAGGGATTGGATTATCACGCGTATATTTTTCAAAGACATTCTGAATTTTTTTCTGGCCCACGTACCCAACCAACCTATCCCAATCTGTATCAGAGAATTTTTCAAATATCTTTTGAATGTGTAAATGAACTTTCATTTGTTTACGAATGGGTGTCATTTCAGATTCAATATCTTTATTGTTATGAATGCAATCAACTACTATTTCTGCTTGTTGCATCGCTGGTACAATGCCTCCAAGCGTTGTTGCTTTAACATATGTTGATGCATCACCAATAACATAACAATTATCATGCTTTAATTTTTGTTTTGGATTATACACAGGAATTGTTCCTGCTTGCATATATGAAGCTGTAAAGCCTTGCTCTTTCATGAATTTTTCAAATTGAGATCGTGCTTTTTCTTTCATTGCAAGTCCTACACGCGCTGTAGTAGTTGATTCTGGCGTTACCCAGGCAAACAAACCAGGACACACTTCGTTTCCAAAATAAGTCTTAATAGTATGCGGATCAAATGTTCCTTCTACTATTGCTTGCACGCCAACATAATTCTTTCGAGACTTTTCATAAAAGCCAAATGCCTTTGTGGTTGGACTTAATGGCCCATCTGCTGCAATTACTATGTCTGGCGACAGATATATTTCCTTATTAAGTGCCGTGTTCTTTACCACAATTTGTTTTCCTTCTTTTCGTAGGAAATTATGATTCACATGAATTGTTGCACCTTCACTTTTTGCCAAATCAGCTAAATGGTTATCAAATTTAGTTCGGCATACAATATACTCTTTTTGAGAGACGGTAAGTTGATTTTTTGGTGAGTAAACATTAATGTTGTGAATTGTATTAACAAGAAATGGCGTAACTGGAATGTTAAATCGATCAAATTCAGAAGTTAAAATCCCCGTGCACTGAATTGGTACACCAACGTGGGAATGATTCTCAAAAATAGTTACTTTGTGGCCAGATTGTGCTAGTAAATATCCTGCGTAACATCCAATTGGTCCAGCTCCAATAATTGAAATGTCCATAAGTATATGAATATTCAAAAGTGTTTAAATCAGTTATGAATAAACAAATCTAGGCAAAAAAAAAATCTTCCAAAAAGAAAAGAAAAAAAAAGATTTGGAAGAAGATACAACCTTTAATAGTTGCTAAGGTCTTCTTCGTCGTCCTGCTTTAGTCGGCTAAATCCGATGATTAAACCAACGATAACAAGTAGTACAACTAGAACAATTAGAGCAATTTCTAATCCATTTCTTAGAGATGTACTTTCACCAGCAGCGCCACCTGGAAGAACATTTGCTTTAAACGCTACGGTTGTAAGCACGTCTTCACCAGCTTTGATTGCAACGGAAGCGGTATATTCACCAGCTTTAGTTGCTGCATTTGGTGTTACTTTTACAGATACGAGTTTGTTTTGGCCAGGTTCTAATACAACTAGGTTTTCACTAACAGTTGCACTTCCCCAGTCACCGGTTACGGTTTCAAGAGAGTATAGTCTGCTTGCTTTACCTGCATTGGTTAGAGCTAATCCGTAATTTACACTTGTTCCTGCCTGCACTGATTGTGTATCAGGTCCAACGCCTAGGACTAACTTACCATCGTTTGCATTAGCTTCATTTGCCAATACTTTGATCTTAGCGGTTTTTGTTGCTGTTTCTTTTAAGTTATCATAACTTGCACTCACAACTACATCGTATTCTCCTTCAGCTGCGCTTGAAGGTAATTTAACGAACATTTGTGGAACGCTCTTGGTATCGTCTGCTTCAACTTCGCTAACATGCTTAGTTGCGCTAACGCCCAATTTAGGAACTGCAACAGTTACTTTAACGTCTTTTTCATCTTTTGCACCGTAGTTTTCTAGTAGAACGTCTACTAAAAGAGCTTTTCCTGCTTTAACAGTATTACTTGGAGCAAATGAAACGTCTTCAACTTCGATTGAATGTCGAGGACTCTCAACGTTAAGCTTGTATTCTTTTGTAATGAACGTTTTGGAATTTCTGTCAAGAACCATTATTCGAAGGGTGTTTTCTCCGTTGTCAAGATCTTTTGGTACAGTTAATTCTAAGTTAACGAACTTTCGTGTTCCTTTATTAACGTCAAATAGTTCTGTACTATCTTCCAAACTTGTGTAATCGGAATATTCGTAGCCACTCAAACGAGCAACAACTTCAACGCCTTTTACATCAACGTTACTATATTTGTTATTCAATTCTACTTCAATATCTAAAGTTTCTCCTTCATCCACATTAAGATGTGAACTGTCAACTTCTTTGTTATTTACTTCAACACTAATGTCTTTTTCTGTTAGACTTCCAATGGTGCTCGGTGTTGCAGCAACTGCCATTGAAACCATTAACATACTCACAACGAGTAGTGCCATTGCATTCAAAATTTTTCTCATTTTCTTCTTCCTCCAAATCTAGTTAATAGGTTTGAGTGTGTTTGTTATTACAAAGTAGTCCCTACTAGTAACTACTTTATAAAAGTTTCTAAACAATGGAAACCTCCCTATAAACGGAGTCTGCGCCATTGTCATTTTGTGCGGTAATCATTACATCATAGTCTCCTTCGTTCGCATCCGCAGGGATTTGAATGTAGAAGTCTACTGTTTTCTTTCTACCTGAATCTAAATCAAATTCGTTACTGGTAAGCATTATACCAAGATCGTATGCAAGAATGGATACGTGCGCATCATCCATGTCAACGTCGCCTTCATTTTGAAGATGAACTGCTACATGAAGATACTCACCCACTTCTACAGTATCACTTGACATGCCAACACTTGCGATTGTAACTTCACCAGGGGTTGCACCTTTTGGTGTATCTGGTTTATTTACATGCGGATCGCATACATCTCCAATTCCGTCGCCATTTTTATCAGCCTGAGTCGGATTGAAATGTGCTGGACAATTGTCTTGATCATTTGGAATTTTGTCTCCATCTACATCTGGATCACAAACATCCCCAATCTTGTCATTGTCTTGATCTTCTTGTTTTGGGTTGTAGTTTACTGGACAATTATCTTTGTCATCCGGAATTCCATCTTTATCTGTATCTTTTTTTACAGGCGGAATATCTGCATCTTGTACAGTTACTGTTAGGTATTGCCACTGTGATTCAACATCGCCATTTGCTTCTTCAACTCTAAACCTGAAGTACAATGTTTCATCTTGATTATTCTTAGCAATTAATTTTCCTGCTTTGAATGTGAATGTACCTTTATCAGTTTCTTTTAACTCGTAATCTGGTGGGAACACGAGGTTAATCAAAAAGGTCATTACATCCCAAGAGTCTTTTGTTGTTTCACAAAGAGCGTATTGAACTGCATCTTTAGGGTCACATGGTGTTGAACTTTTAGTTTGACGTTTGATAAATTCTAATGAATCTTTACCAGTATAACTGTAATCAAGTTTAATTTCAACTGCTGGATCACCTTCTTTAACTGTTAGTGTTGCCGGTTTAAGTGGCTTAAGTGTTAAAGTTGGTTTTGGTGCTGCCTGTACATCAAGTGAGAGGATTTTTGTATCACTATCTTTTCCATTGTCTACACGAACAATTAGCTTGTATTCGCCGCCAGCTAAACCTGAGGTATCAACTTTAAGTTGAGGATTCAAGTAAGGTTGGTTCAAATTTGCAGGGATTGTAGTCTTTAAGATTTCTTTCTTAACAGTACTTTCCTGCACAACGTCTAAAGATATTTGAAAATCACTATCACTATTAACAAAGACCATAACGGTCTTTGTCTCGCCTTGTTTCGCTGTTACTTTGTCAACGTGCTGACCACCCTCAACCCACTTAGAGGTTAAAGATATACTTGGTGCCGCAGCAACAAGTGGCGCGAAGACTACTAACGCGAGCAATGCAATTGTGATTATTGTTGTTGATCTCATGGTAGTGTTAGTTAAAACTCATACCCCACTCCTACTTCGCCACTTACGCCATTCTTTTCATCGTAACCTGCTCCTAATCGAAGTTTAAGTCCGTTTTTGAATGTTTTATTCAAAAATCCAACTATTCCAAGAGTTGTATACGGTGAAGATTCTGGAGTACCTGCAACTGGTTGTGAAGGTCCTACATTTTCGCCTTTGTATTGTAGCTGTGAATTTCGTGTTGAGCTTACTTCTTGCTCACCAACGTAAAGTCGAGGACCTACTAATACGTCCAATTTCCCAACGCTTTTAGGATTAAATTCTCGACCAGCTAGCAAACTAAATGCCGCCATAGGGGTTGTTTTTGTAATTTCTTGATTTGATGCAATTTCGCTATAGTCATTACCTAAATCTTTTGGTGTTGCTGGTGTTGCAACAGTAGCTTCGTGGTTATTACCCAAAATAGCTGCTGCTTCGAATCCAACTTTCCAATTTTCTCCGTAAAGAAGTTGTAAAGAAGGTCTGAAATCTGCATTGCCATCATGACTCAAACTTAAGTATGGAGAAACGCTTACTTTACTTTCTAATTTTGTAATACGTTCATTATTGGATTTAATTCCATGACCATACGCATCAACTCTACCTGTTAAATTGCTTAGATTGCCATTAACAATGTCAATTAGTCCGCGTGTTTCTGCATCTTTTTTACCTGATAAAGTATCACGTAAATTTTCAGCAAATGTTTTATGAGCTCCATGTGCTCTTTCTGTAGTTGCTTTACAAATACCATACAATCGTTCTAATTCTTTAGTCTGAGCAGCGTTAAAAGTAGGAGCTTTTCCATCTGTTGGAGTGAGAGCTTCTGGAAGTCCAGCAGTCTTAACTAAATCTGCATCGCTCACTTTCATAGTATTTGTCCAGAAATCTTTAAGATTTCCACATGCAGTTCGTGATGCTCCATACAAACCATGGATTCTACTTAATTCGCCATCCATTTTGGAAGTTAAGTAACCGGTCTTAGCAGCTTTTCTTTCAAGTTCAACTAATCGGTTTTCTTGTGCACCATCACGTTCATACAACTTAATAATGTTAGCAGCTTTTAGCCGTACATCCATTTTGTGTTGTACACGTTGTGGTGTTGCTCTTCGAGCTCGTGTTCCTTTTCTTGCTTTTGTCGTTTTAGTAGCTGTAGGTTTTGCTTTTTTTATCGCCTTTTGACCAAATGTTACTGCATAACCAGCCATAGGGGCAGCTGCGATTGCAGCACCTGCAAGCACTGTTGCTATTGTGTTTCTCATATTATCATAATTCATTTTTTTCCTCCCTATTCATTACAAAAGTAATTTCCCTTTCGTAAATTAGTCATGCCAAGATCTTTTTTTGCTGAGGCAT
>CAYOOY010000016.1:19291-22336 GCA_964405725.1 uncultured Methanosarcinales archaeon
AAAGGCTTTGTAATGAAGACATATTCCCAAAAAGAATCATACCCTGCAGTAAGAAGACTGCATAAAGCTTCGGAATTTTTAACGCATAAGTTTCCTGGCTTAGAAGTACTAAATGTAGGATCTAATGCTTTTCCAAAGTCAGATCCGTCTTTTTCGGATGCTCGCATTGAACAGTACGCGGTATCTGCAACTAAGTCGCAAACGCTTGATGTTACTTGTCCAGGTAAGTCTGTTGCTCCATCTTGCCCTGCGTGAGGTCCTGCTGTTGCTGACGCGTTTTTAGGATCTACTGTTCTTTCAGGCATGGCATAGAACCAACCAGCACTTGCCACTACAGCACCTGCCAAAGCTCCAATCAAAAAACTTTTAGTATCATATGTTGTCATTTTATTTATTCCTCCGTGTGTATTACTTATACATGCAAACTTCGTTTAACGGAAGTTTATTTTTTCGTAATTGTGTATTTAACGCCCCAACAAATTTTGCTTTCGTTGAAAGATATCCTTTTTGATCTCTATGACCTGTTGCAATTGCTTCAAACAAATCACTTGCTGAACCAAAGCAAACGCTTCCTTCCATGTTCTTTACGTAATCATCTAGCACTGCATTAATTTTTTTCCAATTTCTTCCAGCCTTTTGAAGTCTGTGAAAGTACGTATTGCTAAGTTGTCCTTGCAACCTTTGCTCTGTTTGATAACCATCTTGTACATTACGTACAAGAGTTGCAGTAGTTGAATGACATTGTTCTAAACGTGAATTTGTTGCAGACATAGTTGATAAGCAATCGCTTAGACTTTGTTGATATCCTGCAAATGTGCGCGCGTGAGATTCTCGTAATGATTTAATTTGATCTTCCATTTTCTCAACATAAACTGATGATAAGATATTACCAGAAGGATCTTTTTTTTTTAATGCGGCAAGAGCTGAATCTCGCTCTTTTGTACATTCAGCAAGATTTCCTTTTGTATTAGTATTGTAACTTTCAATTCGTTCTGCTTGTTTTTCTCTCTCTGTATCACACGAAGATAATTCAGTTTGACAATCAGACAATTTCCCCTGAAGAGTTTTAATTCGTTTACTTGCTTTAGCTGAAGTTTTACTCGCGGGAGTTCCTAAGTTAATTTGATTTTGTAACCTTGTGTCGCATGAATCTGCTTTCTTTTTGTACATATTTTTAGCTGATTTCAACTCATTAATATATTGTCCAACTGTTGTTTTTTCTCCATCAACTGTAATTGTTTGCTGAGTTACTTCAGAAGATAACCTAACGGATTCAGCCAAATTTGCATTACATTGTGCTAATGTGGTGATTCCTTCTGCAACCTTTTTATCACATCCGTCTTTTGCAATTTTAAGTGAAGCATGTTCTTCTGAAAGTTTTCCATACGCCGTTGATGTAACTTCACCAGCAGTAATTAACCTTCCACCAACTAATCCAATTACTGCGCCAGCCAATACTGTCGCAGCGTATGATAAAAATGTTTTTTTTCTTGAGTTATTAATGACATCAATATCTCTGCCAACAAAACTATCTTGAAATTTTCCTAAGTATAATCTTCGCCTTACTGCTAATCCTGGACCAGATGTTGGATCCAGCATATTTTCTTGCCAGTCATGCATTGATTCGCGAAGATGGTTAGCTCCTGGAAATCCTGGTGCGCTGTGTGCAAGCATACGACCATCATTTGCTAAAAGAACCTCGCTATCAATACGAAATTCCATTTCTCTAAAATAGTTATGTGCACCATGTTCTGGTAGCTGTTCATCATTTAATAATTCAGGTAACGCCTGTAAATAGAAACGTGGTTTTAATGGATGATCAAGAGGTCTATTATTTTTGAATGCATCTTCTAAAATAGCATAAATTTTATCTGCAGCCTTTTTCTTATCTGCTTTGGTAATACCATTATCGACATATGCAAGAACCCCATGCATTAAACTTCCTGCGTCAGGAGTGCTGAGAATTTTTCTATTGTAATATTCCTCATCTAATTGTTTTATTTTATCGTACAACGAATTAGCTACTGGAGAATATGCGCGAGATGTTTCAGCCTGCTTTGTCATATATGTTTCACCTTTACAATATCTAGAACATCCATCAACTCAACTCAATACCACTGCAAAGTAAACACTTATTTATAAAGTTTTCCTAATGATAACTCATAACGTAACTTTTGGATGTGTTTCAAATCTATAATTGTCATAGTTTTGAAAGGTCAAAAGAGAATAGATTGTTTTTAAAATTTACGTTATGTTTTTCGTTTTGTCGTCTTAAAAATAGATATTTTAAAATATCTTTTTGATTGGGGCTAAAGAAACATAGATACTAGTTGGTATCCAATTCCTAACCCAAACATGGCTATTAGAATTGTACCTATAATATAATTTTTTTCCAACTTGTATTCAGGTTTTCTATCACCCATTCCCTTTGCCTTCCAAAACATGAGAATAATTAGTATACCCTCAAGACCACCAGCAAATATGCCTGTTACACCCAAGATTGTAATAAATGTGGAAAGGTCGAAAATAGTAATTAGCAAAGGAATTGAAAATGTAAGTAAAATCAAGCCGAATGAAACGATTCCGCGTGCAGAGGGAAAAACCATCCAACAGCAAAAGGCTAGCCCGGCCCTACCTCCTTATCCGGGATTTTGGTTTTTCTAACAGATTGAAGGCCGGTAAAAAAGCAAAAAACTTCAATTATATCCAACTCCTGTAAGATCTTTTACTGATACTCTTGCAGCCACTTTATCACGGCATCCATATTATCTTAAATTCTTCCAGTGGCCCCCCAACATTTACCGAGTTCAAAAACTTTTTGCATTTCAGTCGAAATCTTAATAATAAGACACATCTCATAGCAATTTAAACTTTGTACCGATAATTAAGCGTGCCTCACCCGAATTGGCCTATTAATAAGGTGAGGGTTCGGGGAGTTGTTCTTTTGAGCAACGGAAATTGATGAATCAATGGTCAGCAGCGGAATCGTGTACTGTCGAAAATTAAAATAAGGAGGATCATCTATGGCTACGGCAAACAAACCAG
>CAYOOY010000017.1:0-14505 GCA_964405725.1 uncultured Methanosarcinales archaeon
TCTTTTAATCTTCCTCTTGTCCGAGGTATTATTTCTCGTCTATACGGATTAGTTGAATTAGTTGGAAACCCATATATATGAACTGATTCGTAAGGCGTTTCTTTAAGAGATTCAATTAATTCCTCTTTAACTCGAGGCCTACATCCAATGCTCACAAGGTCTGCCAAATTTACTTCTTGTAATCTCACATATCCAAGGCTATCTGGCCTACTTGGTTTTTTATCCAATTCAAATTCCAATCGTACATCCATTCCTTTTTGCCCAGTCCTTAGAGAGGAATCGCGTGTAAGGCACATTTCAAAAAAACCTAACCGCTCTCGATTACTCATTGCTTCAAGAGTAGAATTTGCTCTTAATTCATCAACTCGTCGCATATCCCCATACCCTGATAATAACGAACCAGTCTCTAGCCCAGATCTCAAATCGTCCATGCTTGTACAATAGTAAAATTTCATCAACCTATATCCTCAAGACTCCATTTTTAAGGTTTTCTGAGTAAAATTAATAAAACAATCCTCCTCCCCAATAGATATGCAAGCAAACGAGCTTAAAGCAAAATTCCTCGCTTTTTTCAAAAACAAACAACACAGCATATTAGATTCAGCACCATTAATTCCAGAAAATGATCCAACTGTTCTTTTTACGAATGCAGGTATGCACCCTTTAGTACAATATTTAGGCGGACAAAAACATCCAAAAGGCACTCGGCTTGCCAGCATTCAAAAATGTATGCGCACACAGGATATCGACGAAGTGGGTGACGCAACCCATACAACATTTTTTGAAATGGCAGGAAATTGGAGTTTAGGTGATTATTTTAAACAAGAAGCAATAACGTGGAGTTTTGAATTTTTAACACAGGAACTAAAAATACAAAAAGAGCGCTTAGCAGTCTCAGTGTTCAAAGGAGATAACGATGCACCAAAGGACACTGAATCAGCAGACATATGGAAAAAGTTAGGAATTAGCGAAGATAGAATTGCATATTTAGGGAAAAAAGATAATTGGTGGGGACCAGTTGGCGAAAGTGGCCCATGTGGACCTGATACTGAAATGTTTTATTGGGTTCCTGATTCTCCAGCTCCCACAACATTTGATCCGGAAGATGAAAATTGGGTGGAGATATGGAATGATGTGTTTATGGAGTATACTAAAAAGAAACGAACGACTTTACTAATTGATGGAATGCATTGTTTATATGATGATACGTTCAAAGTTAATACAAAAATTGCCAAAATTTTGCAAGAATCCAATTTAACATGCATACTTACCGTTAATGGAAAGAAAAAGCAAGGTCTTGAATCCTGCAAAAAATTTGTTCAATCAGGATTTTCGCTAGAAGATCAGGGGTTCAAGAAACATGATACAGAATATTTTGAAAAATTACTTCGGCAATACAAATTACAACCAGACGAAATCATCTATATTGATCATAAAGAAGAACATGTACAGACAGCAAGGAATTTAGGAATTAGCGCAGAACAGTATGCAAATCCAAAACAAATAGAAAAATGGATTCAACAAAATAAAAATTATTTCGCGCCATTAAAACAAAAAGCAGTTGATACAGGTATGGGTGTTGAGCGAGTAACAATGCTGATGCAAGGGAAAAGAACAGTATTTGATACAGAATTATTCCAACCAATATTTGCAAAGCTAAATGAACTTGCAAAAAAGAAAATGAATGCTGATACGGCAACATCCTATAGAATAATGGCAGATCATCTTCGAGCTTCCGTTTTTATTCTGGGCGATGAAAGAGGTGTAGCTCCAAGTAACGTTGATCAAGGATACATCTTAAGAAGATATATCAGAAGATGCATTCGTCACGGGAAAACGCTTGGTATGCCTTCACAATTTTGTCTTCCAGTAGCAAAAATAATTATTGATATGTATAAAAAAGAATACCCACTACTTACAGAAAAAACACAATTTATTCTTGAGGAGCTAACAAAAGAAGAAGAGAAATTTGAAAAGACCTTAGAGAAGGGTCTTCGTGAATTTGCAAAAATGGCGGCAAAAGGAGACATCTCAGGAACTGACGCATTTTTATTATTTCAATCATACGGGTTTCCTCTTGAAATGACAGAAGAAATGGCAGATGAGCAAAGTATACAAGTTGATGTTGAATCATTCTTTACAGAATATGAGCAACATAAATCAACGTCACGAATAGGAGCTGAGAAGAAATTTAAAGGTGGTTTAGCAGATTTATCAGTTGAAACAACTAGATTACATACAGCAACACATCTACTTAATGAGGCATTGCGAAAAGTAATTTCTAAAGATATCAGACAACGCGGATCTAATATTACGCCAGAGCGTTTACGATTTGATTTTAGTTTTGAGAGAAAACTAACAGCAGAAGAAAAACAAGCAGTTGAAGATGAGGTTAATCGTGTAATTAACGCAAATATGAAAGTGACACGAAAAGAAATCCCACTAAAAGAAGCTGAAAAATTAGGAGCGCAAAAAGAATTTGGTCAAAAGTATCCAGATATGGTTTCAGTATATTTCGTAGGAGAGTATTCCAAAGAGTTCTGTGGTGGCCCTCATGTTGAGAACACAAAAGAAATAGGTCATTTTAGAATTGTAAAAGAGCAAAGTAGTGCTGCTGGTATACGAAGAATCAAAGCAGTAGTAGAAGACGAACCAAGAAGTTAACGATCAATCACTATACCAAGTGGCTTTACTAATTCTACAAAAATAATCTTGAAATATCCTAAATACGGAACTCTTAGTGCAGCTTTACCATATATTCTACTCTCATCGATTTTATCTTCACCTAACTGTGAACCAACACTTTGCGCGTTATGATCACCCTTCGTTTGATAATACGTTTTTCCATTTTCTTGCCAGACCCGTACTATTCGATGAATAATTGGTTGAATTCTATGTGCTTGAAATATTAACACATCACCAACTTCTAATTCAGTAGGACGCCATAGAATTATCACATCACCCTTATTAAATCCATCCCTCATTGGAAATGTGAGAAATTGCTCTTTAGTAACATTACGTCCTTCATACCAATACCCACATACATCCCAATAATTATCAAACGATTCCTTATAGACATCCAATGAATTCCCACAAATAACGCCGTTATGTAATCCATGTTCCATACTCTCACTTACAACTGCAACAATCGATATACCGCATATCGAATAATAACAAACGCAATGACTAAATTAGCAATCCAACTATAAATTGAATCGTCATCCCATAAAAAACGCCACACCTTTTTCCACGTTATTTTTTTCATCTGTAATATTCTTATCTCAAAGGTATAAAAAACTTTAGGAAAAAAACGATTTCACATGATCTTTTACAAAAAATGAAATAATTGCACTGTAATAGAGTAATTTGAATAAATAAAATAAGCCACTAAACCCAAATTGTAATCCTCCAAGAATAAGTGTCGAAGTTGTTACATACAATAAAGATGCAATTGCAGACCCAATAAATAATGTTCGAGCCCATTCTTTATGATGCAAAATGCCACTTGCCCCAGTGATTTCAGCAACTGCAATTATCAACCCACACAAACCAAGAAGAACAAATCCTGTAAAACCTACAGTATCGCCTCCAAGAATTTGAGAGATTAATTCTGAAGCAACTTCTGCTACAAAACCGGTCGCTATGATTCCAATTGCAAAAATGATAGAAATGACACCCGTAATTATACCAAAAATACCAAACAGTTTAATACCACGTGATGCATGTTCCTCTTTCATACTATTGAAAAAACGTGTACCTATATTAATATTTGCAAAACACATTAAAAGAAACACAGCAATTCAGACATAATGACAAATCTTAATGAAATTACGAAAGTGTTCAAATTACTCGAAACAACGCATAAACCAACAATGCTTGAAGAGTTAGGCCACTACACAGCATATCAAATGTTAGTGATGACACTTCTTAGCGCACGAGCAAAAGATTCAACAACAATTCCAATAGTAAAAGAATTTTTCGCTATGTACCCAAACCCTCAAGACGTCATCAAACTACCCATTAAAGAACTTGAAAAATGGTTTTATAAAATTGGATTCTACAAAGTAAAATCACGAAATGTGAACAAGCTAAGTCACATCATAATTGAAAAATATAAAGGTAAGGTCCCACAAACACGTGAGGAACTAACATCACTACCCGGAGTAGGAAGAAAAACAGCAAATTGTATTTTAGCATATAAGTTCAAGATCCCTGCAATTGCAGTTGATATCCATGTACATCGAATCGCAAATAGGTTAGGATGGATAAAAACAAAAAAAGAAACTATCTCTGAACAAGAATTGATGAAAATAATTCCTAAAAATCGGTGGATCAATGTAAATCGATTACTTGTTGGCCATGGTCAAACTATCTGCGCGCCACGAAATCCACAGTGTTCAAACTGTAATATACGTAAATTTTGTAATTATTTCAAAACTAACTAAGAACTAGGTTTTTTAATTTTTCTATTTTCTTTAACAATTGAGACAAAATGTCGTCCAATATGCCTTGTTAAACGTTTTTGGGATTCAGCAGTTTTAATTAATCCTTTTATGTATTTCATATGTGGAATATTCATATAAAATAATGCTTCATCTAAGGATAGCTCCTTATGTAACAAATCATTAATTTCTTGGTAGTGCGTTTCTAACGCCTTGACATTTTCATCAAAACTTTTGACTTCTTGAATGGTTTGTTTAACATTCAAAAATTCATCATGAATCATACTATTTGTAAGTACTTGCGCCTTTCTCGTATTTTGCTGCATCAGTGCAAGTTTCATTTCAATTAAATTTCGAGAATAGGTATGAAGTTTATTATGGATCATTTGTGCAGATTCAATATTCTTTAAGCATTGATGCGCAGACTGAATTTTGGCATTCAACCTAAACTTTATTTCTTGAGGTAATTCATTGAGAAAAGGAAGATGTTTATTGGAATTATAGCGAATTGTCCTCACCCAATTAGCTTTTAATTCCTGCGCGTGCTTCTCTAAGTTTGGAAGGGAACGCACCTCTTGTTTGATCTCCCGCAAATCCATAAATTAAGCTTCGTTGCATGATATATAAATATTTGGGTTATTGCTACAGAAACTATATTAATCGAACACAAATAAAATCATACATGAAAATAATTACATTAAATATTGAAGGATCTCGTCACCTAGATAGATGCATCCCATTTCTAATTAAAGAAAATGCAGACGTTGTATGTTTGCAGGAAGTATTCAAGAAGGACATGAAGCATATAACACAAAGTCTTGGTATGAGAGGAAAATTCGTACCAACCTCCATAAAAAATGATACTAATTTTGATAACGATCCATTCGGAATTGAAGGTGTCGTGTTACTTACAAAAAACAATGATATTATCGAGCACCATTACTATCGAGGAAGCGGTACAATTCCACATTATGTAAAACCATACGCGCAGGATAAAGTAGTTGTATATTCAACAATAATGTGTGATGGGAAAAAATTCATTGTTGGGAGTACTCATTTTACATGGACGCCAGATGGCAAAGAAAATGAGCAACAAATTCTAGATTTTCAAAATTTAGCTAGGTTTCTTTCAGAATTTGATGAGTTCATTTTATGTGGCGATTTTAATGCACCGCGTGGGGGGTCTTCATTTGCGCGATTTACACAATTGTTTGCAGACAACATACCCCTGCACATAACAACTACACTAGATAAAAAATATCATCGTAAAGGAGATTTGCAATTGGTTGTAGATAACATATTTACATCAAAAAAATATGGTGCAAGAAATGTAAAAGTTGTCGATAATGTAAGTGATCATATGGCAATAGTAGCCGAAATAGATTATGTATGATCAGGGCCAGTTACATCGCTACGTGTAATCCCATATTGTTTCATCATCCCTTTGAGCATACCACGTTTTGCTTGCGAGCTTCGTGAAGCATATCCTTTTGGAAGAGACATATCATTCATTTTATGAAATCTGCGTATCCATGTATCTGTCATTCCTGCTGTAACAAGTGGATGTTCAGTCATACGAGGAATATTATATGTACGTTTAGGTGCTGGTTTAGATGTAGGTTCAGGTTTTGATTCAGGTGCAGGACCGATAGGAACCTGAGAAACCATATATGTAAGTGATGTACGTGATCCAGAAAGTGATCGACGCTGTTTAGCTATATGTTCTGGCGAATCTTCACCAAAATGTTCAAAAATAACATCTAAAGGTAAATCAGCAATACGTTCTAAATCACCAGATTGAAGAATTTCTTGTTCCTCTTTTTCATTTGGACCATATAAGCTATCTACCATGAATATAATAGTAATGTATCATTTATAAATTTTTCGTCCTCTTGTAGTAAAAACAAGAGAAACAATTATAAAAGGACTTCGACATACGCCAAATGATGACTAAAATACGACATTGGCAGTTACATCGTACCCATAACGATCAAATAACTTCAGCCATTCTAAAAGAGCAATCTAGGTTAGAAGAAGGTATTAATTTTATGCAAAAAGTGGCTAATGGATGGTCACAATGGTATCATCGAACGCAAGGAAGAAGAATTTCTCAAGAATTACAGCTCAATCCATATGCGGCTAAAATCGGGTTTTTTTATTTTTCAAACAAACTATTTGATATATACCACAAAGAGATAGGACAGGGAGTAAACTTCAACGGAGTAGAAAAAAATGGAAGTATATTTCGAGGATTAATGAAAATTAGCAAATCCTCACAACTTCAAAATCGGATGAATACAATATTGCCACATCACACTATTTCCTCACCACAGTACGCAGCAAAATTATATTCTCACATTCCTACAAAGGCTCTTGCACCAAAGCGAGACGAAATTGTGGATTTACTTTTATCAACACCATTAACATCATATATTACGGGAAAATGTGCAAGTGAAGATAACTACAATGAAATCAGTCAAGAATTAGTTGATGGATTAGATCCTCAACATAGTTTAAATGCATGTTTCGTGTGGCCATTTCATCGAGTAAGTCCTAATCTTACACAATTATCTAAAAACGTTTCAAAATCTATTCCTGTAACATATCAGGTGATAGACGAATCACCAAGGATACTCTTTAATGACTATGAGCCAGATCCATTCTATCGATTACAAATGAAAGAAAGACCCGATGTAAAACCACATATTTTAGCAGATATTTTGCGAGAGATTCCCCATTATTCGGTGGGATACCAACTGATTTTACATCATAAAAAAATAGAATATGATCGTCGATTGGCAAAACAAAAAGGAACACTAGATGAATTTTATCGAGGAGTGGAAAAAGCCTTTTTACCAAAAGAAAGACCAAAAACGTCAATTGAAGAAAGACTATTACCTCATTAAACTACTACTTTTCCCGTAAAAATATTATGTTTATCACGCATGATTTTTACATTAATTTGTGTATCTTTACGATATGTAACTCCAGGAACTGAAATAGATCTTCCTAATGCCACCGCAATTACAGAATTTGAAAATCTATCGGGACATTTTACCGTTGCACTTATAGTATCACCAACTTTAAATGGCTTTGAGAGTTCTTCTATATCACGAATATTAAAATCATTCTTATCAAGCCGTAATTTGATATCGTATTTTTGTTCCCACTCATTCAACTTTTGATAAAACTCATCCCACGATAATTGATCTCCTGCAGATCTACCCGTTTTATATTGAAGATAATTTTGAATACCAAGTATTGGTGCAACATTAAGTGTCTTTACCCATTTAATAATTTCTTCCATATCTTTTTCGTTAAAGCTTGCCATCATAACTGGCGCAACTATGACTTTTAATTTTGATGCTGCATATTCAATCATGTTTTTAACATGTTCAATATTGTAATGTTCAACACCAGCTATTTTTTTGGCATTAGAAGGATTAATAGCATCAAGTGACATGTTAACTTGCAATTTAGAGTTTGTAGCAAGCTCATCAATTTTATCTTTGCTTAGTAATGTACCATTAGTATCAATTGAAATGGTATGTACTTGAGACATTTTTTGCAAATCTGAAATTAGTAATGCCATATCTTGATAGATGAAAGGCTCACCCTGCACACCGATATGTATTTCTACCTGCTGATTAATTTCACTAAGCACTTTTTGTAATTCTTGTATCATATATTCTTCTTCAATAACAAAGTCATTTTTTGTACTTGAAATCCCTTCTGAAATCGAGCAATACACGCAATCTAAATTACATGAAGTTACTGGCTTTATTTCGATAATTGAGGATCCTCTATGAACAATACCAAATCCCACATTACCAATAAGAGGGATTCCAGAATTACGATGAATATACGTAACTTTATTTCCTGTTAATTTATGTGTAAGATTATCAAAATATTTATTCAGTAAATTTCCAAACCGAAACTCAGCTTTTTTCTGACCTAAATTAAATATAATTTTATGTTTCTCAATTTTATATCCTGCTATTTTTGCAAGTTCTTCTTTTGGAATTGCAGTTTTGAACCACGTTAACAGTGTAACTTCTACATCGAATTCGTTCTGAGCAAATGAAAGTGTCTCGTAGGTAAGTTCTGCCATAAGGAAGTAAATACTGGGCTTATTTTAAAAAGGTTGTTGTTCATTACCAACAAGTAAGAAATTGAGAAGTATAACTCCAATTGATACCAAATAAACCAATATTTTTTTAAACCCATCAAAAAAAATAAGTATATGAATCTTCTCGTATCAAACGGAAAAACAGTTGCAAGACCAAGGAAGTTATCAAAAGAAGAGAAGGCACATTATAGTATTATTCTAGTTGAAGATGAAGAGATAGTTAGAAAAGCGACCAGGTCCTTGAACAAGATGGATATGAGAAAGTATATGGAGCAAAAGGCGCTTCTGAATTGGAACATCTACTTAAAAAAACCGATCCTGATCTTATTTTGATGGATCTTGATTTGGGTTCTCATAATCGCGAAGGATTAGATTTAATAAAATACTTAGATGAAGAGAGGAAAACAGCAGCAGATTACCTAATTGTGAGCGGTCAGAATGAAGAAGATTTATGTATTGAAGGATTAAATATGGGTGCTATTGATTTTTTAGAAAAACCAGTAAATCCACGTTACCTAAAAGCCCGAGTTCAAAAAGCGCTCATTGATCGTGATTTTAGATCAATGGCCCTTACAGATTCCATGACAAAAATTGCAAATAAAGGGACATTACTAGATCAAATTATGTACAATGTTGCAATTATTGATCGTAATAAACATCAACCATTTTCCCTTATCATGATGGATATTGATCATTTTAAAGAATATAACGATACGTTTGGGCATCTTGAAGGAGATTACGTTCTCAAAAAAGCAGCTAACTTCTTTCCATCACATCTTCGTCCAACTGATTTAGTTGCAAGATATGGTGGAGAAGAATTTGCTATTATTATGCCAAACACATCTTTTTCAGGTGCATACACAACATTCCAGCGTGTCTATTGGGATTTCAAAGAAATTCTTTTTGAACCAAAAAAAGGACAACAAAGAAGAATTACATTTAGTGCAGGAATATGCACCATTCACTCCACTAACATTTCACAACTCTTTCCAATTGATACCTACGAAGATATTAAATTAACAGATAAAACAACACAACAGCACATATCCAATATAATGATTAAAACAGCAGATAAAGGACTCTATAAAGTTAAAAAATCCGGCAGGGATAACTGCTATCCTCGAAACTGTCTAGAATTTTATACTCCAAACCAAGACAATAATCTTTAAATAACTGCATTTTCTTATTTTTATGTGAATACTGCAACATCAATTCTAGATGTACCCCTTCATAATTTAACGCCAGGCATGCGACAATATCGGGAAGCAAAAGAGCAAAATCCAGACTGTATTATAATGCTTAGAATGGGGGATTTTTATGAGATGTTCTATGAAGATGCAGTGACAGCTTCACGTGAATTAGACATAACACTTACCGCAAGAGGTAAGGGTGATAAAAGAGCCCCTCTTGCTGGAGTTCCCTATCATGCTGGTGAAACATATATTGGTAGATTCGTTAAAAAAGGATTCAAAGTTGCAATAATTGAACAACTTGAAGATCCAAAAAAAGCCAAAGGACTAGTGAAACGTGGTTTAGTTAGAATAGTTACACCCGGAACAGTAATTGATCAATCAATGTTAACTGATACCGAAAACAATTACATTGCAGCGATTACTCAAAAACAACATAAGTTTGCGTTAGCAGTGTGTGATATTTCTACAGGAGAATTTGTCACACATGAAATGAATTCACTTGCAAGTTTGCAAAGTGAACTTACACGCTACAGCCCACAAGAATGCATTTTCCCAGAAAGTTTGCTTGTAAATGATCAATTACACAAATTGGTAAAATCATTAGGAATATTTGTGCAATCACTTGATGATTATCATTTTCGTGATGCAAAAAAAACAGTATGTGACCATTTCTCTATTTCAACCCTTGATAGATTTGGTCTTGAAGATAAGCCACTTCATACAAGTGTTGCTGGAGCACTCTTGTATTACATCACAAGTACACAAAAAAATGCCCTCTCACACATACAACAAATTCAAACCGCGTCAGGTGATTCGATGGTGCTTGATTTATCTACAATGCGTAATTTGGAATTGGATGAAAATATTCGAGATAATTCTCAAAGAGGAACGCTTCTCTCAATAGTAGATAGAACAGTGACTTCAGCAGGATCTCGACTAATTAGACGTTGGATAAAAAGTCCATTATGTAAAATTGGCCCAATATCACTAAGACTAAACGCTGTAGAGTCATTAAGTAATGCCGTAATAATGCGTGAAAAAATAATTTCATATCTTAAACAAATAAATGATATTGAACGAATCATAAGTAGAGTAAATTATGGGAATGCATCGCCTAGAGATTTATTATCATTAAAATATTCATTACAAATAATTCCTACGCTTTGCAGCATTCTAAGCACAAATGATGTTCTTTTATCATCACTTGCATCCATGCCGGATGTCTCTGATGTAGTATCAACTCTGCATTCAATCAAAGAAGATGCTCCGATTACCATTCGTGAAGGTGGCATGATTGTTTCAGAATATAATGAAGAATTACAAACACTACATCAATTAAGATCCAATAGTAAACAATTTTTGCAACAACTTGAAGATAATGCAAAAAAAGAAACTGGAATTACTGCATTACGTATTGGGTTTAATCGTGTATTTGGATATTTCTTTGAAGTAAGTAAAAAAAATTCACATTTAGTACCTTCTAATTACATTCGAAAACAAACTACTGCAAATTCTGAGAGATACATAAGTGAAGAGCTTAAGAAAGAAGAGCAAAAAATCTTAGGAGCAGAAGAAAAAATTAAAGAATTGGAATATCAGATATTTCAACAAATTATTGAATCTGTAAAAGAATATACACAATCAATTCAAGAGATTGCAACAAAAATTTCAGTATTAGATGTGCTGTGTTCTTTTTCTACAGTCTCGTTAGAACACAATTATTGTAAACCACAATTTGTAACAGAACATATAATTCAACTTAGCAAGTCTCGTCATCCTGTTGTTGAACAACTACAACCACAATTTGTATCAAATGATATTTGTATTTCACCGGGTGAAATGATGCTCATTACAGGACCAAATATGGCAGGTAAATCAACCATTATGCGTCAAGTAGCCCTTATCGTTCTTATGGCCCAAATAGGAAGTTTTGTGCCGGCAACTGAATGTACACTAGGTATTGTTGATAGAATATTTACACGCGTAGGCGCATTTGATGATCTTAGTTCAGGACAATCAACATTTATGGTAGAAATGCAAGAGACTGCATCAATACTGCATAATGCAACATCAAGAAGTTTGATTATATTAGATGAAATTGGAAGAGGAACATCAACATTTGATGGCGTTTCAATTGCATGGAGTGTTGCTGAACACATTTATAACAATCTTAAAGCAAAAACATTGTTTGCAACACATTATCATGTTATGAATAAACTCGAAGAGAAATTCCAACATATTTCTAACTACAACATTGCAGTTTCAGAAAAACATGGTGAACTTGTATTTTTACATAAGCTAATGAAAGGGGGCACTGATCAAAGTTATGGGGTTCATGTTGCAAAATTAGCGGGACTACCACAACAGGTAATTGATCGCGCAAAGGAAGTGCAATCTATTCTAGAGAAAGACGATGACATGATGCGCCGAATTAAGGCAAAGAAATTGCAGGACCAGAAAAGCTTGGGCGAATTTTGAAAAAAAGCGCCAACGCCCAGATTTGAACTGGGAATTCCAAAAGGAACTGGTTGTCAAGACTTGAATACCAAGTTTCAAGACCAGCGCAATATTCTCCAACGGAGAGACAGGAAATGTCTCCATTTCCGTTTCCAGATTATGCGACGTTGGCAATATTCATTCATATTAACTTACGTTTTATAAAGTTTTCAGTTTAAAATATACCATAAATTATATATACTAATATCAACACCTCAATAACATGAGTTTGCTTTCAATAATCTTGGGAAAAATATTTTCAACTAGGTCTCACGAGCCCCCATCAGGAGAGGTAATAGAAGAAATTGAGAAGGAAATTAAGCAGTTAAGGATGAATTTATCTATGGCAATGAAACCAAAGAAACGTAGCCATGTAAGAAATAATGATATGAAAAAGATACATGAATTTGATGCTGCCATACGAAAAAAAACAAAGGAACGTTTTAAAAAATTACAAGCCAACATGCAACTTATGAATGTACAAAGAAAGGATCTAGATTCAGAGTATCAAGAGGAGTATGATAAACTCATTGAATTAATAGAATTAAAAAAAAAAGTATACAGCACAACCGCTTAACGTAATCTAATAACATCTAAATTCTTAGGAGCCACAGTCTCAATTCTATATGCTTTATGAATACTACTTGCTAAATCCAAACAACGAGACGCTTCACCGTGCATGCAAATAACTTTACGAGGAGTTGGATTACATCGTTTAACATAATTCATTAATTGTCTACGATCACTGTGATTTGTAATCTCAACTTTATGCACATCCATATTTATCTTGAGAACTTGCTGTTTGGTACCTTCCCTAAAAAGTATTTCTTTCTCGCCACCACGTACTCTGTGACCTAAGCTTCCTTTTGGTTGGTAACATGTAAAAATTAATGCATTCTTACTTCCTTCAGCGATTCCTTTTAGATACTCAACACTAGGTCCACCCGTAAGCATTCCTGAAGTTGCCAAAATTAAACACGCACCTTCATTTTCAATAATTTCACGGCGTTCTTTGTGTGAACCAACTTTCTTAAAAATTTCAGATAAAAATGGATTCTTTTCTTTATGAAATATTTGCTGACGTAAACTTCTATTTAGATATTCTGGATATGCTGTATGTATTGCTGTAATATCCCAAAGCATTCCGTCCACATACACAGGTACATTAGGAATCTTCTTCTCACGCATTAAGCGCTCAACAATTACCATTACTTCTTGCGCTCTACCTGATCCAAGAACCGGCATTAACACTTTTCCACCCTTTTCAAATGTATTTTTAATGACTTCAACCATGTATTCATCTGCTTCTTTTTCAGCCATGACACAATCTTTCCCACCATAGGTACTTTCAATCATTAATGTTTCAAGTCGAGGAAATTGCGTATTTCCAGGTTCTAAGACATTGGTGCGACCATATTTCAAATCCCCAGTATATGCAAAATTGTGTAAACCATTTCCAATATTAAAATGAACAATAGCGCTACCTAAAATATGACCTGCGTTATACATAGTTAAACGCACATCGGGCGTAATATCGGCTACTTCTTCATAATCTAAACAAATTGTATGAAGAACTGTTTGTCTCACTTCTTCTGAAGTATAGATTGGCTCTTTACCTTCTGAGCGTTGAATTTTTACCATGTCCAATTGTAATAATGCCATTACATCACGTGTGGGATAGGTACAATATACAGGACCACGATATCCAAATTTGAATAAGTATGGAACTAGTCCACTATGGTCCAAATGAGAGTGCGTTATGACAACGGCATCAATATCTGCAATGTTGAATTCAGGCGCATCCAAATAAGGATAACTCTCAACTCCATCCGATCCTGGATCAATACCACAATCAATTAAGACTCGTGATTCAGGTGTTTGCAATAAAAAGCATGTTCTTCCTACTTGCCTAGAAGCTCCAAGGCAACTTAATCGAATCCATTCATGCTTTTTTCCTCGTATCCATCCATCATACACACGATGACCCGTTTTATCTAAGAATTTTTTACGCTCCGTTGCATTTTCATACAGAACAGAACGAACACTCTCAATTAATTTTGAACGAAGCGGAGGCATTCGTTTAACATGAGCTACCCAGAATGTTTTTCTCGCCATTTCACGGAGTAATTCTCCTTTTTTACCTATAACTAATCCTGGTTTATCCGCATGAATGATAACTTGACTTCGTGTAGGATCAAAAATGAAATCTTGAAGACCAGATTCTTTTGGCACCATAGAATGAATT
>CAYOOY010000017.1:14515-21974 GCA_964405725.1 uncultured Methanosarcinales archaeon
CCTCTTCTTGATCTACACAAAGTGAAGGGTCTGGACGCAATTCAATTCGTTTTTTAAATTCGTGAACTGCTTTAAGGATTGTTCCTTTATTATCACAAAAGTAATCCTTATCTTTTGTATATAGTACAATATTTGCGCCTTCATATGCGCTTTCTGAGATTTTTTTCTCAGGTAACACTTTAATTATTTCTTTAAGTATATCTGCCATTTTAATATCTCTTGTTTTAATATTTGGCTGATGTGTGAAAATATACTATTTTCATTATATCTGCCATTTTAATGTCTTTTATTTTTATTTTGCAAGATTGCTCTCTACTATGAACAAGCTCATAACCAAAAATCTCTCTTTGTTAGCAATACCTCTGTTATGGAGTCAAAAGACTCCTATTTTCCTAATGATACTCTATTAGTGTGAAGAAAATTACAACGTTGCAACTAATTCTTTACTAGCTACTTTTTTGATTCCTTCGCGATTAACAATAACAATGTTAATACCATTTCCACTGGCACTATCTCGTTGCAGAGCCGTATTCACAGCAAGTGTTGCAATCTTAATTCCCTCAGCACAAGTTAAGCCTGGAGTATAATGTGTTTCAAGAACACCATATGCAAACACACTTCCTGAACCAGATGAAATAAAATCTCTAATTTTTGTCACACTTCCATCGGGAAATAAATCATATAAATGAACACCTGACGAATCTCTTCCGCCAAGCAAAAAATGAGCAACACTTGGAAACATTGCCATTCTTCTAATACTTGAATATAATAACCCACCAAGTAAATTTGCAGCTTCTTTAGCAGTTGGCTGCTTTTGTGTTTTCATTTCCTTTAGCTTCAATTCAGCGCGAATCAACTTAATTAATAGCTGCGCTTCACTAACGCTTCCTGCGATAGTCGCTGCGAAATCATCGGTAAGAACATGCACTTTTTCAGCACGCTTATCAACAATCATTGTTCCTGCTGTTGCCCGCATATCTGCTGCTAACACAACACCATCTTTACATACTAATCCTACAGTTGTAGTACCTGTTTTCAATTGCTCTTTCATGATTATACACCTAGAAATTATATTCCTCGTTTTTGATATAAGAATATGCGTTGCTTTATAAAATTTTGGGTGAAAGATGCATCAGCTGGGCAATTGGTAAGCATTCAAAATAATTATTCACCCTATTTTCCATTACTCTAATAAATAAATCCATGCTCAAATCCCTATGAAAATCCTCATAACAGGCTCTTCTGGCTACGTGGGCTACATTCTCTCGAAATATCTCTCTGAAAAAAAATATGAGGTAATTGGACTCGATATCGAGCCAAATCACGCGTGGCAAGGGAATAAACATTTTAGCTATATTAGATGCGATGTCAGAGACAAACGAAGACTTCAGATAATCTTTCAAAAACACAAACCAACTCATGTAATACATCTAGCGTTCTTAATGGAACCTTTACATGATCGTAAAAAGCACTTCGCAATTGATGTGCAAGGAAGTAAAAATGTCTTTGATATTGCAAATCAAACATCAAGTGTACAACAATTCATCCAATTCAGCTCAACTTCAGCATATGGTGCATGGCCAGAAAAAAAGTGGCTAACTGAAACAGATGATCTCAGACCACGAGATTATCGCTACGGGCAGCATAAAAAAATAATTGAAGAATATTATCTAAAAGAGAAAACTAAAATGAATTTAGTCATCCTTCGAATGTGCACAGCAGTGGGGCCACTGTATCATAAAAAGGGAGGAGTCATATCATTACTTCATAATGCACCATTCATGTTGAAATTAAATAACAGATATTGTGAGTTACAATTTATTCATGAAGATGACCTTACTGTGCTAATTCATTTGATTATGAGCGATTCAGACATATCTGGCATATTCAATCTAACTCCAGATTCATATGCTACAACAAAACAACTTGCAAAAACAAATATGTTTATCCCTCTTTCTCTTCCATTCATGCGATTTTTAATTGGAATATTATGGGAATTACGTCTTGTTACAATTAGACCTGCTGCTATGACTTTGAGTACATATGGAATTGTTGCTTCGCCACATAAACTCATGTCTCGATATAACTACACGTTCAAGTATTCCACATTGCAAGCGGTAAGAGAAACTTTCACAGAACGAAAACGTCTGGGCACGTTGTAGATACATAAGATAACCCATAATTATTAAAATGTTCGCTTAATACCCTAAAATGGGGGTTAAAGCGAACTTTTTGTTCGCATAATAGTAGTTATGTTCAATAAATCTGGAGTACTTGACGTAAACTCTAAGAGGGCAATTTTTGAATGTTAAAACGGGTCGCTTTTCTATGGTCTAAAACAAGTCATTTCCATTTCTACTAGTAAGTCCCCTCTACAAATATTAGCTTCTAAATATACAGGAGAAAATTCTGGAAATCTTTCCTGAACAAGTCCCCTAACTAAATCAATATCTTCTGCTCTTCTAACATAAACAACCCCTGTTTTTTGACAATCCATTTGGTATTGAGACAACATTATTTCTACATTATCAGCCATTGTCTCTACTTGTTTTTCAACATCCCCCACATATAATGTTTCATGACCTTTGATACTTGCAGTTCCTGAAATAAAATATCTATCTGCAATTCTTGTTGCACGAGCAAATGATGGTGGCAATTTTCCGTAAATATGAGGGTAATTATAAGCAGAAACTTGCTGAGGATTTCTAATATGGACTGGTTCATCTGATCCTGCAATGAACAAGACAATTAAATCATCACCGTGAATATCAATACCTGTTGCTGCAGACATTCTTTTTGTAGAATCAGTTCCATAATGTCTATCAAATGCTTGTCTTCTTCCTGCATTAAATAATTTGTAATTTTCTGTTCCTTCTGTCTCAACATTAATTTGTGGTACAAAATTCCAACATCTATATAGTTCAGTATCACCTAAACAACCCAGGATTTCATCATATGCATCTGATGTCTTCTTTTCTAAATCTCCATTAATTGCTCTTCTTACAAAACCAAACCTAATTCCATCTCTTTGGAATACTTGTCCACCTAAAAGTGGACTCATCCTATCATAGCTTTCACCAAACAAACCTCTTTCTTCTGAATGAGGTTTACTTTTTATTGTAAGTTGATCTTCCCCTATTCTCGTTTCTTGTCCAAATCTAACTTCAAATACGTTTGTCATTTTATTACTATTTAGTAGTTCTTAGTAACTATTTAATTGTTTGTTGTACGATATAAAACGACAACCTTAAATACTAAAACAAATTAAGTAAGAAAATGGTAATGGAAAGCCTCAAAGCATTTGGACTAACTGATAAAGAGATCAATATTTATCTTAGTACTTTGAAGTTGGGAGAAGCAACTGCACACAAAATTGCAAAGTTAGCTCAAACAAATAGGCCTTATTGTTATGAAGTTCTTGCTTCTCTACAGAAACAGGGATTAGTAACAACTAACATAAAAAATAACACTAAATATTACCATTCAATAAATCCAGATAAAATTAAAGATTTGATGAAAGAGAAAGAACAACAAGTATTGAAATCTATTCCTCAACTAAAAGAGATGTTTCAGTCAATAGGAAATCTTCCTAAAGCAGAGATTTTTGAGGGAATTGAGGGAATTAAAACAATACTTAATGATATTGTTAAAACTAAGAAAACAGTTTATATTTATTCTTCAGCAGAAAAACAAGCTAAACTATTAGAACATCATTTCCCTCAATATATTAAAAGAAGAGCAGAAGCTAAAGTGAAAGCAAAAGTTATTGTTGAAAAATCTCAATATTCAAAAGAATTGAAGAAAAGAGACAAAAGCGAATATCGTGAATTAAGATTTTTTCCTAAACCAATGCCATTTGCTACAGCAACACATATTTATGGAAATAAAACGGCGATCTTTTCTTTAGAGGGGACTTACTTTGGAATAATAATTGAAAATGAACAAATATCAAAAACACAAAAATTTATTTTTGACTTGATGTGGGATAAAGCGACCCTTAGATAGTAAACTAACTTCTGTAACTATTAGGAAATTGCCCTTTGTACTCCAGATTTACTTTGCTTCGCAATCCCTCCCACTTCGTAGTCGGGAGAACTTAACAGCAACTATGCGATTACGTTCCAGTCGCCACTACGTAGCTCCTTCCACTCCATCCAAATTTCCCTTCGGGAAACTTCGCATAGTTGCGATGTTAAATCCAATAATTTTGAGAGGCTAAAAAGTAGTAGGGGGACAATTTTAAAATAGAAAGGGAGTTCCAAATCTAACGTAACGCATCTATTGATCTTTGTAAATTTTCTCTTGCTTGCGATTCATATTTTCCTTTAAAGAAATCTGTCAAATAAATTGAATCTCTATCTAAAAACATTTGAAGAATCGCACTTCTTCCCTGTCTGAATTGATCTTCTGGGACCCAAGAATATTCTCTTCTTATGTTTTGTTCATACTCATCAAATTCCTGTACTGATTTTCCGAGAATCGATAAATCAACATCTATCAACAATCTTGCATCGATTCCTTGAGGTACAGCATCATGTTTTGTTGCTAAAATCAAGTCTCTTGTGCCAGTCGCAAAATCATGTGAAAGCCGAGCATCCAAACAAGCATCATATGCTAATTGAGCACTCTGTTCTTCATTATCTTTTGCTTTAGTATCATAAATTGCATCATGATACCAAATTGAAAACTCAACTAAATCAGGTCTTTGAACTAATTGCCCAGCAGAATCCAATTCCGCTAAACAACTTTCAACATGCACCATATTATGATAAAATCTCTGTGGTTCAGAGTACATAGTTCTCAATCTATCAAATTCTTTTTCTGCACTTCCTTGTGCTTTGATTCTGTTCCACAAATCTGTAAATCTATCTTTCATTTTACTTTTAATCCTGATGCTACTTCATCAAAAGTTGCTTCAATTTCATCTCTACCCTCTGAATTATCAACAATCCAGACTTTTCCTTGATTATCTCTATCTATTGCTTGTTGTAAACTAGCTTTTTTCTCATCATAATCAAGCTGACTTTGCAATCTTCTTTGCATCTGTTCTTGAGCTAAACCTCTTGATGCAAGACGAGTTTCTTGAGTTTGCTTGTCAGCATATACTAATACTACATTATTATTACATAAGTAAGCCATGTCTGATTCAGCAATCAAGGCAGCATTAAATAAAATCAAACCTTGTTTGCCATATAATTCTCTTCTCAATCTAACCATTAGAGGAGTTTCCATGATTTTGTTTAATCTATCTAATGCATCTGCATCAGCAAAAACAATATCTCCTAAAGATTTTCTATCAATTGTTCCATCTTCTCGTCTAACTTGTTTTCCAAATGTATCTGCAATTTGTTGTCTTACTTCATCATATTTAAGCTGTTTTAGTTCTCCAAGAATTTGATGTCCAATTTGATCTAATTCAATATCATGAACTTCAATTCCTCTATCCTTTCCAAGTTGTGTAAATTGCTGACTAACATAAGATTTTCCTGCTCCAATTTCTCCAGTCACTCCAACAATGTATTGTCCAGACATCCTTGCTTCAAGACATTGTTTAACATACAAAGGAACATATTCATGTATTACCCCCTGTTCTTTTTGTATGCCTTTTACAGAACTAGAACTAACATGTGCTAATTCAGGTCTTGCAAATAAAATGTGAGTATCAACTCCCAATTTTTGACTTTCTCCAACTTGATGCAATACATTTTCATAATCAAAATCAGCAGCATTTCTTACTCCTTTAACTATTACACCAATTCCGTTTTCATAAGCATAATCTACTAACAATCCTTGAAAAGAAATAACCTCTACATTTGGAAACTTTGATAATGATCTTTGAGCCATTTCTGTTCTTTCTTCTAAGTCAAACATATATTTTTTACTGGGATTAATTCCTATACCTACAACTACATTATCGAATGCTTTTGATGCTCTTTCGATTACATCAATATGTCCGTAGGTAATTGGGTCTCCTGAAAATGCGTACATTGCTTTCTTCATAAATATAGTAACTACTAGGAAGTTTATAAATATTCCTGAAAAACAACGATTTGGAACTCCCTTACTGTATTAATTTAAGAGCCTTCGGCTTTGATATATTAAAATTGTCCCCTGGATTCTTGTCCTTTATGTATCACTTCGTTCTTTGGATAGGACGCCTCTCAAAATTACTCTTCGGGATTTTTTTGCTTCGCAAAAAACCACTTGCAGTTATTCCTCGTCCTCGCCGTTGGCTCGGATTTCTTAACAGCGATTAAAACTCCGCTCACTTGCAGTTCGCTACGCCCTTCGGTTTTGTGGGTTGCCTCAAAACCTACGGGGAAATAAATCCTTCGGATTTACTTCGCATAATTCCAACGTTAGTTTCAATAAAATTCTTACTTGTAAAAGAGGGGGTTTTCTTTTTTTAGAGAGGGGGAAATTAAGACGAAAACATTATATAGCACCCCTACTTATAGTGAATTATGGCAACAGAATCCAAACAAATCATGAACGAACTCAAAACAATCAAAGACGAACTGAGTTTTATAAAACATCACATGGTAGATAGAGATATGTTTCTCGATGCAGGAGAATTGAAGCTACTTGATGAAAGTTTTGAGAATGAAAAACGTGGCGAACTTACTTCTCAAGAAGATTTAGAAAAAGAGTTAGGATTATGAGTTTCTCAATAGATTACGATAAGCAACCTAAGAAATTTCTTAAAAAGCATGATAAACATATGCTAAGAAGATTCTTTTCTAAAATCAGGGAAACACTATCTAAGAATCCAGTCCCACATGGTGCAAAAACTATGGTTAATGCCCATGGTGTTTTTAGAATTAGAATTGGTGATTTTAGAGTTCTCTATCGTGTCAACTATCAAGAACAGAAAATAGTCGTATTAAAAATGGAAAAAAGAGATAAAGTATATGATTAAAATTGTTCCCCTAACTACTTGTTCTTAAAGTAACGCTTCGCTTAAAGTAATGAACGGAACTTCCCCTTGATGTATTGACTAAAAGAGCCTTCGGCTTGAAAACGAACTTCCGATGTTAGTTTCAATTCCTCACAAGAATAACCACAACACGACCCACTCAGCAAACAGCCCTTCAACAAACCAAATAGGCGCATACTTTAAACACACAAGCCCATTCAACTGATACTTCATTGGATTGCCAACCCCATCTTTAGTTCTCTTCGAATAATCCCAAGGACTTTTACCCACCAACTTCCTAATTCCCAACCCAGAAAAATACTCCCAAATCAAGATCAGGCCCATATACATGAACCCTCTAAACACCCAATTATAATCACCATACAACCACTGCACCAATACCACAATGTAAAATATCATACCATAAATAGGAAACATCCATAAAGTAGAATGACCAATCAATCGAATATTTCTACCTGAAATATAATCCAAAATCCCAGTCCAAAAAACTTCATGTGCAACACCAGCTATAGCAAAAAAAAG
>CAYOOY010000018.1:0-18928 GCA_964405725.1 uncultured Methanosarcinales archaeon
TGGAAAAAAAGAAGACCAATTAGAATTTGCCAAATCAATGCTTGGTAAAGAAATTTCAGTGCAAGATGTATTTGGTGAAGGAAATTATGTTGATATTCATGGTGTAACTAAAGGAAAAGGTTTTGCTGGAACTGTTAAGCGATACGGTGTTGCTATTAAGCAGCATAAAGGCGAGAAAGTAAAACGAGGTATTGGAAACCTTGGTGCATGGACTCCTAAACGTGTTGATTATCGTGTTCCTCAAACTGGTCGTATGGGGAATCATTTACGAACAGAATATAATCGTAGAATTGTTAAAATGGGAGATAATCCAAAAGATTTTGCACCAACATCCGGTTTACATAAGTATGGTGTCCTAAAAAATAGTTATTTATTTGTTCATGGTTCTGTGAGCGGTGCTCGTAAAACCCCTATATTATTAACAAAGGCAACAAGGCCAAACGCTAAATATGTGCGTGATGCGCCAACAATTAGGTATATTTCACAATGAAACTTCCAATTATAGAAAAAGGAAAGAAAACCGCAGATAAAGAGTTGCCATCTCAATTTAATGAATCATACCGTCCTGGTTTGATTCGTCGAGCAGTTCTTGCTCAACAAAGTTTTGAGCGGCAACCATATGGTGCAGATCCTCAAGCTGGACAACGTCATTCTTCTGAATTGAGTAAAAGACGTCGTAAATATAGAGGAAGTTATGGGTTTGGTATTTCTCGTGTAAATAGAAAAATTCATTCACGACGTGGAACGCGTATGTTTTGGGTTGGTACAACTAGTCCACAAACCCGTGGTGGACGTCGAGCACATGCTCCTAAAGCCGAGAAAAAATGGGAACAAAAAATCAATAAAAAAGAATATGCCAAAGCAATGAGGTCCGCAATGGCTGCGACTATAAATAAAGAGTTAGTTGCAAAAAGAGGCCACAAATTACCTGGGCAATATCCTTTCTTAATCACATCTTCACTTGAATCAACAACAAAGACTAAAGCAATTAAATCAGCTTTAGTTGAATTGGGATTTGGTGACGAATTAGCTCGATCTGAACAAAAAAAAGTACGTGCAGGTCGAGGAACTATGCGAAATAGAAAATATAAACGAAAAAAAGGAATTTTGTTAGTAGTAGACAAAGAAAGTGCTTTGTTTAAATCTGCTAATAATATTCCTGGTGTTGATATTGTAAGTGTTAATCAGCTAACCGCTCACATGCTTGCTCCCGGAGCTGAAGCTGGCCGAGTTACATTATGGAGTGAAAAAGCAATTGATACACTTACCCAAAAAAAATTATTTGAATAAAAACTAATATACAATGGCGAAAAAAACACAAGATCAAGGAACGTATGACGCATACGCTGTTATCAAATTTCCTTTATCTACTGAAAAAAGTATTCGCATGATTGAATTTGAAAATAAATTGGTTTTTGCGGTTGCGAGAAGTGCAACAAAGCCAGATATCAAAAAAGCAGTAGAATCACTATTCAATGTTAAAGTACGAAAAGTAACTGTTCAGAATAGTGTTGAAGGGTATAAAAAAGCGTATGTAACGCTCGGACCTGAAAGTATAGCTGCTGATGTTAGCGCAGATTTAGGATTAATATAAAATGGGTAAACGAATAATTCAACAACGAAGAGGACGTGGAACAAGCACATATCGTGCACCTAGCTTTCGCTATAAAGGCAAAGTTAAACACGTAGCTGGCGATTATACTGCTATGGTTGCTGATTTGATTCATTGTCCTGGTCATAGTGCTCCATTAATGGCAATCTCAACGCCTAATGGCTTTGCATTATCCTTTGCACCAATTGGTATTAAAGTTGGTGACGAAATTACTGTTGGTGAAGGAGCCGAACCAAATCTTGGAAACGTATTATCTCTTAAGGACATTCCTGAAGGAACAATGGTACATAATATTGAATTACGGCCTGGCGATGGTGGAAAACTTGTTCGATCATCCGGTAGTGCTGCTAAAGTAATGGCAAAAACAGATACACATGTCCGAATTTTGTTACCTAGTAAAAAAGAAAAAACATTTTTAGCTAATTGCAGAGCTGCAATTGGTGTCTTAGCTGGATCAGGAAGGTTAGATAAACCATTCCTTAAAGCAGGAACCAAATTCAAAAAGATGCGTGCTCGTAATAAATTATATCCAAAAGTATGCGGAATTTCAATGAACGCTGTTGACCATCCATTTGGTGGTAAGTGTTCGCACGTTAAGGGCCGACCTGATTTATCACCACGTAGCGCACCACCGGGACGAAAAGTTGGTAAAGTGGCTCCTAGACGAACGGGACGTAGAAAATAATCACACAAAATCAAAACAGAAACCAAATATAAAATAATAAAATGGCAAAAAAAGAATTTACATGGCTTGGAATGAAGGAAGACGAAATCACTGCTCTAGATTTAGACGCTTTTATCGATCTTGCTCCTTCTCGAGTTCGAAGGACATTAAAACGCGGATTTAGCGATGCACAAAAAGCATTCCTAAAGCGACTTAGCAGTGGAGAAAATAATATTAAAACTCATTGTAGGGATCTTCCAGTTTTGCCATCTATGATTGGTAAAACAATTCAAATATACAATGGTAAAGAATTCAAATCAATTACAATTACAGCTGAAATGCTTGGTCATTTCCTAGGAGAGTTTTCTGTAACACGTAAGAATGTATCTCATAGTGGAGCAGGAGTAGGGGCAACTAGATCAAGTAAAGCAGTATCAGCACGATAAAGATACTACATAAAATAACAAAACAATAAGATAACAAAATGGCATCTGCAAAACAACAAAGCGCAACCAAACAAAGTGGACATGAAGCTAAAGCTATGGTGAGAAATATATCCATTTCACCTAAGCATTGCATTGAGACAGGTAACGCTCTACGCTACAAAACAACAGCGTATGCTCGCAGATATTTAGAGGAAGTTATCGCATTAAAACGCGCAGTTCCATTCAAAAAATTCAAACGAGATATGGCGCATCGTAAGGGTCCAATGGCTGCAGGAAGATTCCCTGTTAAAGCTGCAAAAACCATCCTTATGTTAGTTAATTCAGTTGAAGCAAATGCTCAAGCAATTGGTTTGAATACGTCTGCACTTAAAATTACTAAATTTATTGTTAATAGAGCATCTGTTCCTGTTAGTGGGGGAAGACATCGTTATGGTACAAAGCGAACTAATATTGAAATTGCTGTAATGGAAACAGAATTAAAATCAAAAAAACCTGCTGCTAAAAAAGGCGATAACAAAGGAACTACAAAAAAACCAGTAGTTAAAGACAAAGTTGCTGCTCCTGTTGAGCCAAAAGTAGAAGCTAAAGAACCTATTAAAGAAGTTAAACAGGAAGTTAAAACAGAGGTTAAAGAAGAAATAAAAACAGAACCAAAAACGGAGCCAAAAGCAGAAGTTACACCAGTAGAATCTTCTACACCAGTTGAATCATCAATCGAATCAACTCCAAAACAAGTAGCAGTACCTAAAGAAAAACCAATCACAGAATCACAATTACCTAGCGAACAAGAAGAAATAGCTAATTTACAAAAGGAAGCATTAGATTTGCAAGAAAAAAATGCAGAAGTTGCTAAACAGACAGCAGCTGAGGCAGCAAAGATTAAAGAAGAAGTAGATAAGGCAGAAGGCCTATTTGAACAATTGAAAAAGGAAGGTACGCTTAGAAAATGATTGAGAGAAAATTTGTAAGTCACAAAACGAAGGAATATTACATTAAGCAGCATATAGAGAGTACTCTTCGTGGTGTTGGCATTTCACAAATCAAACTTAAAAAAATACCTCAAGGAGAGAAAATCATTATTTATGCTTCAAGACCATCCTTAATTGTTGGATCAAAGGGATCTAATATTCGAAAACTTACAACTGTTCTTCGAAAAGAATTCAAACTTGAAAATCCTCAAATCGAAATTAATGAAGTAAAGAAGATCTTTTTAGATGCTAATATTGTAGCTGATCGTATTGCAAATTCACTTGAACGATTTGGCTCTGCTCGATTTAAAGGAATTGGACATCGTGTTATGCGTAATGTTCTTGATTCCGGAGCTCTTGGTGTTGAAATAATTATATCAGGAAAAATCCCTGGTGCTCGTGCTAAAAATTGGAGATTCTACCGTGGATATTTAAAAAAATGCGGTGATGTTGCTTTTAGTGGCGTATTACGTAGTCAAAAAACAGCATTGATCAAATCAGGAATTATTGGGATCAAAGTTAGTATCATGCCGCCAGACGTTGTACTTCCAGACTCGGTTGAAATTGTAACTGAGCCAATTGTTATTGAAGAAGAACTCGATGAGCCTACAAAAACTAAGAAAAAAGCTACAAAAAAGAAAACTACTAAGAAAACTGCAAAAAAATCAACCAAGAAAGCTGAAAAAGTAGATGCTAAAGAAGCGAAAGTTGCAGTTGAAGAAGCAGTATCGGAACCTGTATCAGAAGAAGTAGCTGAACCCGTAGCTGAAGTATCCACAGAACCTAAGAAAGAAGAATCTTCTCCTGCTGAAGAAAAGAAAGAAGCGATCGAAGAGATCAAAGCTGAATCTGAGGAAGTTAAAGAAGTAAAAGAAGTAAAAGAAGAACCTTCTCCTGAACCAGTTTCAGAAAAAGATGATACATCAAAATCAGAAGAATCAGAAGAATCAGAAGAATCAGAAGAATCACAAGAATCAGAAGTAGCAGAGAAACCTGCTGATGAACCTACAGAAAAACCAACAGAGGAGACTAACTCATGAGAGCTACAAAACAATTTAGGGAATTAGCAACTACTGAATTACAAAAAAAGCTCGAAGAGTTTAAAAAAGAACTCCTCAAGATGAATGCACAAGTGGCATCTGGCGCTAGTGTTGAAAATCCAGGCAAAATTCGCCAAACAAAAAAAAATATTGCACGTATTAACACGATCCTTAAGCAAGGGGGTGTTAAGAGCGCATAATGGTTGGCGTCTGTAATTCCTGCGGGTTACCTCAAGACTTATGCGTGTGCGAAACAATTGCACGCGAACAACAGAAAATCGTTGTTAGCATGGAAAAACGAAAGTTTGGAAAAAAATACACAATCGTAAAAGGTCTCACCAAAGAAGCAAACATTGGTGAGATTGCCAAAAAACTCAAAGCAAAGTTTGCCTGTGGTGGCACGGCCAAATCTGGTCAAATTGAGTTGCAAGGCGATCACACAAAAAGGATCAAGCAAGCGTTAATTGATCTTGGGTTTCCATCGGAAACAATCGAGGTCAAATGAAACGCGTCACCTTTCCCTATGCTCTCATAGGGGAAGAAATAACCATCGTCAAAGCTACCAATGCTTCCTTAGTTGGATTGCATGGGCGCGTCATTGATGAAACACGTGAAACCTTAGTAATTGAGGTTAATGGTGTTGGTAAGAAAGTGCTTAAACGCGGACTTACAATCAAAATTGGCGAAAGGGAAGTTGATGGAAATCAACTTCTTAAGCGACCTGAAGATCGCATAAAAGGATAACATGAAAAAAACCATTTTAGGCGTTCCGGCCCCGCCAAAACCGGATGTACAGGATAAAAATGATCCATTTTACGGAAACTTGTCTGTAAAAAATGAAACACTTACTGGTGTCGTAGTAAAGCGTGACATAAGTAGATCTGCAACCATTGAATGGGAGCGTGCTCGATTTGTTAAAAAATATGAGCGATATGAAGATCGAAAATCACGCCTTAGGGTACATAACCCTGCTAGCGTTGATGCTCAAGTTGGTCAGAGAGTATTAGTTGCAAAAACAAGACCTATTAGTAAGACAAAACATCATGTAATATTGAAAGTTATTGAGGACAAACAATGAAAGCAGTTAAAGCACGCGTAACAAGAGGACTTCCTTCACAAGCAATAGTTCCAACGTGTGATAATTCAGGTGCAAAAGAAGTAAAAATAGTAGCTGTAAAGGGTCATAAAACTGTAAAAGGAAGATACCCTGCTGCAGGTGTTGGCGATTTAGTATTATGCTCAGTAACAAAAGGTAAATTAGAATTACGAAAAGCGAGAAAAACTGTTTTTCCCGCAGTTGTTGTTCGTCAGCGTATGCCATATAGGCGTGCAGATGGAACACATGTTCGCTTTGAAGACAATGCTGTTGTATTGCTAAAAGATATGAAAGGAAATCCAAAAGGTACAATATTCAAAGGCCCAATTGCAAAAGAAGCTGCTGAAAGATGGCCTGCGGTAGCAAAAGTAGCAAGTATGGTATTATAATAATGGTAAACACAAATTTTTCAACATCCTGGACAAAAAGTACGCAAATACGTAAACAACGTAAATACCGTTTCAATGCTCCATTACATGTTAAACAAAAATTTATGCGTGTTCACTTATCAAAAGAATTACGTTCAAAACATGGTAAACGCGCTGTACAAATTCGTAAGGGAGATACAGCAAAAGTATTGCGTGGCTCTTACAAAGGAAAAGAAGCAAAAGTTGATCGTGTAAATATTAAACAAGGTCAAATTTACTTAACTGGTATTGAGAAAAATAAAAAAGATGGATCTAAATTAGCGGTTGCATTTACTCCATCGAACTTAATGATAACAATATTACTACTTCAAGACAAAAAACGAAAAGCAAAACTTGAGAGGACCACAAATGGTAAAAAATCATCTTAAACGAATAGCAGTCCCACGAACTTGGGTTCTCGCGCGAAAGGAACGGAAATTTACAATTCGACCTAACCCTGGCGCTCATAGTTTAGAATTTGGGATTTCACTAGGCGTATTTTTGCGTGATATGGTATCTGTAGCACGTACACGAGCAGAAGCTCAAAAACTATTAAACAACAACGAAGTTCTTGTTGATGGAAAACGAAGAAGGGATGTTCGTTACCTTGTTGGTTTGTTTGATGTCATTGAACTTGCAGGAATGAAGAAGGTATATCGTTTAACATTGGATAGTAAGGGTCGTTTAGTAGTTATCGAAGTTCCTGACGAACAAAAAGATGTAAAAGTGTGCAGAGTAACGGGCAAGAATGCAATTTCAGGCGGAAAAATTCAATTACATTTACATGATGGTAAAACAATTATCTCAGATAGCAAAGCTAAAGTTGGCGATAGTGTTCAAATAACTCCTTCAAAGAATACCATTGATTCAGTATTTAGCCCAGCAAAGGGATCTTCAATATTATTAATTAAAGGAAAACACGCAGGAGATATTGGCGTACTTGATTCAATTACTGAATCTGAAGTTACATATCTTATGGATGATAAAAAAGTAGAAACAATTGTAAAAAACATATTTGTAGTGGGTAATAAAGAACCCGCCTGTAAAATACGATGACACAAGTAATGCAACAAATCAAAATTGCCAAAATAACATTGAACATTGGCGCTGGAAAAGATGAAGGTCTCCTTAAGAGAGGACTTGTACTACTTGGTAAACTCTCCCCTCTTACTCCAATTAAGACTGTTGCAAAAAAACGAATTCCTACCTGGGGACTTCGACCAGGTTTAGCAATTGGCGCAAAAGTAACTGTTCGTAAAGATTGTGAAGATTTGCTCAAAAGATTACTGGTAGCAAAAGATAACGAATTAAAAGAATCTTGTTTTGATAGCAAAGGGAACTTTTCATTTGGTATCCCTGAATATATTGATATTGAGGGATTAGAATACGATCCTGAACTTAAAATATTGGGGCTCGAAGTAGCAGTCACACTTGAAAAACCAGGATTTCGAATTAAGCGTCGAAAATTTAAACCATCAAAAATTGGAACTAAACATATGATCACTAAGTCACAAGCAATTGATTTTGTTAAGGGTCTTGGTGTAGAGGTAGTAGAATGACATCAAGCAATTGGAATAAAGTATTTACACAGTTAAATAACAAACCTGTAAAAAAACAAAAATATATCAAACATAACTCTCCTAAAGAACGCTCATGTGGCCGAAATAATGTTCGGTGTAAAATCACGGGTCGAAGAAGAGGAGTTATCCGCAAATACGGATTATACATTTGTCGGCAAAGTTTTAGAGAACTTGCTGGAGAATTAGGGTTCAAGAAATACAGCTAACACTGTATTTTTGACTGTTGCCATAGCAACACTTCAAAAAACATGATTAAAAACATAAAATTATTAGGTGAACAAAATGCTCAATGACCCATTAGCTGCAACATTATCAAAAATCCTCAACGCTGAACGAGTTGGGAAACGTGAAGTAATCTTACGCAGTGCGTCCAAGATGATTAGAAAAGTCCTTACTATTATGAACGAACATAATTTTATTGGTTCATTTGAAGAAATTGAAACTGGCAGTTGCCCATCTTTGAAAGTACACTTACTTGGCAACATCAACAAATGTGGCGTTGTTAAACCTCGATTTTCAGTGAAGACACGCGAATTTGAGAAATGGGAAAAAAGATATCTTCCTGCTAAAGATTTTGGAATTATTTTGGTTTCAACGCCTCAAGGCGTTCTACCTCATAATCAAGCAAAGGAAGCTCATGTTGGAGGAAAACTCTTAGCATATTGTTATTAACCGTAAATAAAATAGCCACTAAAAACGATCAACACTAAAAACAAAAAATACACAAAATGAAATTAGACCTAAAAGAAGAATGTGAACTTGGACAGGACGTTACTGCTTCGCTTAATGGACGTGATCTTACTATCAAAGGACCAAAGGGTGAAGTTACACGTACATTTTTACATCCTCGTGTTCTAATTAGTGTAGGAAATAGCGTTGTTGTTGAATCAGCTAAAGCTACAAAGCGAGAGAAAAAAATGGTTGCTTCATATACAGCACATATTAAGAATATGATTAAAGGCGTTCAAGAACCGTTTGTGTATATATTAAAAATTTGTTCAGGTCATTTTCCTATGAATGTTTCAGTTTCGGGTGACGATTTTACCGTTAAGAATTTTTTAGGAGAATCTGTTCCTCGAAAAATCAAGTTACTTCCGGGTTCGAGCGTCAAAGTCGATGGTACTAAAATTACTGTAAGTAGCGTAAATAAAGAAATTGCTGGACAAAATGCAGCTCGCATTGAAAACTTATGTAAAATTACTGATAGAGATCTTAGAATTTTTCAAGATGGGATTTACATTACCGAAAAAGCAGGCAAAGCTTGCTAATGGATATTACAATTAAAAAAATAACATAATAATAACAACTAAACAAAATGGATCCAAAACAACTTGCAGCGCGTAATACCGCAAATAAACGAAAACCGGACTTTTTAATTCGTGAATCTAAATTCAGTGCTAAAGTTAAGAAGCGATGGCGATTCCCACGAGGTAAGCACTCTAAACGGCGTCAGTTTCATAGGGGTCGTCCTCCCATGCCTACACCAGGATATGGAGCTCCAAAATCAGCACATGGTTTGGATAGATCAGGATTAGTGCCTGTACGTATTCAACGTGCTCAAGATTTAGAATCGTTTGATTCAAGGACGCAAGGGGCAGTTATCAGTTCAACTATGGGCTCTCGCAAAAAAATTGAATTATTAAAATTAGCTCAACAGAAAAAAATCACAGTACTTAATGTTAAAGATATTGCTTCAAAAATTGCAACAATTGAAAAATTGTTTGCAGAACGAAAAGCTGCTCGAAAAGCAAAAATAAGTGAACGAACATCAAAGAAATCTGCTAAGAAAGATGAAAAGTCATCTGAAAAAGAAGATAAAAAGAAACAAGCAACAAAAGAAAAAACAGATGAATCTGCTGAGGAATCTTCGGCAAAACCAAAAACTACAAAAAAATCTGCCACAGATAAATCCAATACACCAATTGATACAAAATTACAAGAGAAAAAAGAACTTGATAAAACATTAACAAAAAGACAATAATATTAACAATGAGAAACAAAAAACAATTAGCGGGAAAATTACTCAAGACGTCACCTTACAAAGTTCGTTTTGTATCTGATGCGCTAGATGATATTAAGAAAGCAATTACTCGTTCAGATATCCGTGGCTTAATTGCAATTGGTAAGATTACCAAAAGTGGATCAAATGAACAATCAAAAGCTCGTGCTCGAAAAAGAGCAAGTCAAAAGAAAAAAGGACGTCAAAAAGGAAGAGGAAATAAGCGTGGTAAGAAATATTCCATTGTAAGTCGAAAAGAGCAGTGGATGACACGTGTTCGAACCCAACGAGAATTTATCAAATTGTTAAGAGAAAAAGATGTTGTTTCAGTTTCAACATATCGAATGTTATATAGAAAAGTAAAAGGCGGATACTTTAGGAATAAACGTCACATTAAATTATATATCACTGAGCAAGATTTGATTCAAAAAGAAAAACCATCAACAAAAAAAGTAGCAGCTAAAGCTGCTCCTAAGAAATAATATGGCACGTAACAGAATAAGAACAATTCCCTTTAGAAGGAGTAGAGAAGGAAGAACCAATTATAAGAAAAGATTACGTCTTTTGCTTGGTCAAAAGCAAAGATTAGTGGTTCGACTTACAAATAACAGAGTGGTTGCTCAAATAGTATCATTTGATCCAAAGGGAGATAAAATTACACTTACGGTTGATTCATTTTCATTACGAAAATTGGGATGGAAATACAGTACAAACAGTATCCCTGCTGCTTATTTGACGGGCCTTTTATGTGGTCATAAAGCTAAGCAAAAAGGTATTGAAAGTGCAATTTTGGATACGGGTAATAGATCTCCAGCAAAAGGCGGAAGAGTATATGCCTTTCTAAAAGGTGTACTTGAAGCAGGAATTGTTGTACCGCATGGTGAAGAAAACATATTCCCATCGGACGATAGACTTGTTGGTAAGCATATTACGGCATACGCAGCTAATTTGAAATCATCAAATCAAGATATTTATAACGCACGCTTTGCAAAATATTTAAAAAACAACGTTCAACCAGAGAATGTTGATAAAGCAGTGCAAGAACTTAAACAAAAAATAGTAGGATAAGAGAAGAAAATAATGGCAGAAACACAGCAAAAACCTGTACAAAAGAAAACGGATGGAAGAGATCAAGTAGAAGATTCTTTAGCAACCTGGAAACCAGTTACACGTGTTGGAAAACTAGTCCAAACTGGTGAAATAACAGATATTGAAGACCTTTTCGATAGTGGGGAGAGAATTCTAGAATCTGAAATTGTCGATACGTTGTTACCTGGATTAGAAGAAGATCTTTTATTAATTGGTCAGGCTAAAGGTAAATTTGGTGGCGGTCAGAGACGTATTTTTCGTCAAACTCAAAAGAAAACTAAAGAAGGGAACAAAATTGCCTTCTTAACATGCGCAGTTGTTGGAAATCGTGATGGTTTTGTTGGCGTTGCTACTGGTAAAAGTCGTGAAACAGTGCCAGCTCGTGACAAAGCAAAACGAAAAGCTCGTTTAAATCTTATCAGAATTCGTAGGGGATGTGGAAGTTGGGAAACTGACTCACGTGAACCCAATTCAATTCCATTTGCAGTAGAAGGAAAATGTGGTTCTGTTCGTATCAAACTTATGCCGGCTCCTAAGGGAAAGGGCCTATGTATTGAGAAAGAATGTGCAAAAATTCTTGCCTTAGCTGGAATTACTGACATCTGGAGTAAAACGTACGGTCAAACAAAAACTAAATTAAATTTAATTACAGCTTTAATGGATGCACTAGTAAAATTATCTGAAACTAAAATTCGTTCTGAGGATATAGCTAAATTAGGTATTGTTGATGGTAAAGCAACAGGAGATACGCAATGAACGAAGCACCAATAGTAGAACCTGCACAGGTAAAACCTGACGAACCTACTGTAAAACCTGCTGCTAAATCTTCTACTAAACCTGCTAGTCCACCTAGTGGAAAAATTGCAATTGTCTTAGTGCGCGGACCTGTTGGTGTTATGTATGATGTTAAACACACACTTAAAATGCTTCGATTGACTCACAAAAATTTTTGTGTTGTAGTGGATGATAGTTTAATTCTTCAGGGAATGCTGAAAAAAATAAAAGATTATGTCACTTGGGGTACAATATCTCAAGAGGTATACGATAAACTTGTAGCGTCACGTGGAGAAGAATATAAAGGACGTACAACTGATAGAAAAGAGAAATATACTTACAAATTTGATACAATTAATAATAAAAAATACAAACCTTATTTTAGATTGCAAGCTCCTCGTAAGGGATTTGGACGAAAAGGAATTAAAATCCCATTTACACTTGGTGGGGCACTTGGTAATCGTGCAGAAAAAATAAATGATTTATTGGAGCGAATGATTTAAAATGGTAGTTCGTCGAGCTAAAAAATGTACTAAATATCGATCTCATACTACTCATGGTGGCGGCCATCGTAAAAAACGAAGAGGCGCAGGAAGTCGTGGTGGAAGAGGAAATGCAGGTAGTGGAAAGCGAGCTGGTCATAAGAAAGTTCTTGGAACCCATAGCATTGGCGCTCATGGATTTCGTGCACGTCGAACAAACATACCAAGCAAAGCAATAAATGTAGGTGTTCTTTCACATTCAGTTGATTCATTATTGCAGCAGAATAAAGCTGAAAAACAAGGAGAGGCAATTGTGGTAGATTTAGGAAAATTAGGTTACACGCGTTTACTTGGTGCTGGATCAGTTTCTCAATCACTTACGATAACTATCTCGCATGTGACCCCAAAGGCTAAAGCTAAAATTGAAGCCGCAGGTGGGTCCATTAAATAAAATGGGATTTTTGGAATCATTCGTATCACTTTTTCCGGAAGTAAAGGCACCTAAACAGCGTAGACTTCCATTTAAGGAGAAATTAAAATGGACGTTGGTTATCTTAGTTCTTTTTTATGTTATGGGTTTGGTTCCATTATATGGATTGGGTCAAAACGCGTTACAACAATTTGAATTTCTCTCTATTATTTTAGGGGCTTCATTCGGATCAATAATTAGTTTAGGTATTGGGCCTTTAGTAACAGCTTCTATTGTATTACAATTAATGAGCGGAACGGGCATATTGAAAATAGATATGCAAACTACTGAAGGTCGTAAGAAGTTTCAAGGTCTTCAAAAGGTATTAAGTGTTGGGTTTGTTATTTTAGAAGGTGGAATTTATGTTTTCATGGGTGGTCTTGCACCATCAGCTGCACTTGCTGGTACACCGCAATTTTTTCATATGGAATTATGGTTAGTCTTCCAACTAATTCTTGGCGGAATACTAATTATGTTTATGGATGAGGTTGTTACAAAATGGGGGTTTGGTTCAGGAATAAGTTTGTTTATTGCAGCAGGAGTAAGTCAGCAAGTATTTATTAGGGCTCTTAATTTTTTACCTTCACCAACTAATCCAAATATTGCAGCTGGAGCGATTCCTGCATTATTTCAAAGTTTATCTATTGGTGATGTTACAACTGCCGGTTTACAATTGGCAGGTTTAATTTCAACAATTGTTGTTTTTGCGATTTGTGTGTATGGTCAAGCTATGAAAGTAGAAATACCTCTTTCGTTTGGAAGAGTTCGCGGATATGGTATGCGCTGGCCTCTTAACTTTTTTTATACATCAAATATTCCCGTAATTTTGGTTGCAGCGTTAATGGCGAATATACAATTATTCGCACGACTTTTAGAGAATTGGGGATTTGCTCTCTTGGGAACATTCTCAGGCCAGAGTCCTGTTAGTGGTCTTGTTTACTGGCTAGCGCCACCAAATATCTTAGATGCAGTAATTCAAGGAAGTTTTAATGCAACAATGCTTGGTCAGGCTGCAGTATACACATTAGTTTTCATGGCAGGATCAGTTGTATTTAGTATATTTTGGATGCAGACAGCTAATATGGATGCCGCATCTCAAGCAAAACAAATTATGTCGTCAGGATTGCAAATCCCAGGATTTCGACGTGATGAAAGAGTACTTGAAAAAATTCTTAGTAGATATATATGGCCACTCACTATTGTTGGTGGAGCAGCAGTTGGTTTACTTGCAGCCCTTGCTGATTTGACAGGAGCTCTTAGTAATGGAACAGGTATTTTGCTTGCAGTAATGATCGTATACAAATTATATGAAGAAATTGCAAAACAGCATATGATGGACATGCATCCCGCGATGCGTAAATTTATGGAGTAATTAAAAAATGGCATTTTTAGATCCAGCATTGTACCCTTTACTTGATTCATTAGGTCCTTTGTGGTTCATTATTGCAGTTTCTTTCATTATTTCTGTGCTTATTACCGTTGTATACAAATTCTTTACAGATCAATCTGAAATGAAGCGTTTAAAGGAGCGTCAGAAAGAACATCAAAAGAAGGTAAAAGCTCTTCGTGATAGACCTGATGAAATGATGAAAGCACAAAAAGAAATGATGGGCCTTAACATGCAATATATGAAACATTCCTTTAAAGTTACATTGATTACAATGCTTCCAATTATCATTTTATTTACATGGCTCTCAGGAGCTTTAGCGTATGAGCCTATTTTTCCTGATACTATCTACAGTGTGACTGCAGATTTTTCTGAAGGTGTAACTGGTGAAGCTAAACTTGAAGTGGGTAAAGAAACTGAGGTTATTAGTGATGTTACTCAGCCAATAAATAGTGGAGTTACGTGGCGTCTTAAAAGTAAATCGGGGGAATTGCCTCTCAAAGTAGCTGTTGGTAAAGAATCTAAAACAGCATCTGTTTTAGTAACATCTGATTTACGATATAATGAGCCGATTACGACATTTGAAAAAGAAAGTAGCATTAAAAGTATAACTGTAAATCATAATGAGTTATTGCCTGCTGGTCCTAAGTTTAGTATTTTTGGTTGGCATCCTGGATGGCTTGGATGGTATATCTTAACTTCTATTGTCTTTAGTATTGCAATGCGAAAAGTTATGAAAGTGCATTGATTTTCTCTAGGACATTTATTCACCCAAAAGATTTATAAAACAGATTCCAAATATCATCTATATCCCATTGGGATAGACTGTGAGGCAACTGTAGTCAAGTACATTATGTTACTTTTCGTGTAGTTTCTCTCATCAATATAACGAGGTAAAAAAATATGCCAGCAGGAAGAGAAAAATCAGGAAGATTTAGGAAAGTCTATGTTAAAGCTCCAGGTGGGGCAAACAAAGTACATTATAGAAAGCGAAAGCCACAAAGAGCCCATTGCCCGGTATTTGGTACTGTGTTACCCGGAGTTGCACGAGAACTACCATCAAAGATGCGGAACATGCCTAAAACGGCTAAACGTCCAGAGCGACCATATGGTGGTGTTCTGAGTAGTAAAGCTCTACGTGTACTTATGAAAGATAAAGCACGAAATTCGTTAGAAGATGCTACGAAAAGTGAGGATAAAAAATGACTTCACTATTTGACGTTGGAAGATTGTGCATGAAAATTGCAGGACGTGATGCAGGTGAGCATTGTGTTGTTGTTGAACGTTTAGATAATCAATTTGTTCTTATTGATGGGGCAACCAGGCGACGTAAAGTAAATACGCGTCATTTAGAACCATTAGATAAAACATTAGATGTAGGATCAGGAAATCATGAAGCTGTTGCAAAACAGTTTGAAGCATTAGGTTTCTCTGTACACACAAGTAAACCTAAAAAAGTTGATCCAAGACCTAAGAAGCAGAAAAAAGTAGCTAAGAAAGAAGAACCTGCTAAAAAAGTCTCAACTAAGAAAGCTTCTAAACCAGAAGAAAAAAAAGTACCAGAAGCTCCAAAAGTTGAAGAGAAGAAAGCTGAAGAAAAGAAAGAATCGAAAGAAACTAAGGAAGATTCAGCTCCCAAATCTGTGGAATCAACAAATTAATTATTTTATTATTTCTTTTTTTCTAATTCTTCTTGAATACTATCTAAATTTAATTCAAATGCAGCAATAGGCATTTTCATGTCCCAATTATCAAGAACTTGTGGATGTAGTTCTCCAATAAAACCTATCTCTTGTTCATTAAGAAGAATTGTTGCGCTTCGTCCAGGAAGACATGAAGGGTGGTCTTTTTCAACTGAGCTATATTCTAGACTTAAAAAGTTAAAAATAGAATCCACTATTTGTTTTGCTTTTGTAAAATCAGCTTGTTCTTCGCAAATCGCAACTGCCATTTTTTCTACATTTCGAGCTTTAGTTTGAGTAGATTCATCGGGCTCAATGACAATTGCAAGCTCAAATATGTTTTGTGGATACTCACAACTACGATTGGCGTTTAATGATTTAATTAATTCAGGTAATAGCCATGAGCGTACCATGTTAAGATTAGAATCTTGCGTGTTCTTTCCTAGTTGGATATGCTCACCAACATCTACATTCATTTTTTCATATTGGTCAGTATGATTTGTAAGAGCAAAGGTATTTACTTCAATAAGTTCAAATCCAATAAGAAATTGAGCAATACTTTCCTTTAGTTGATTAATAGGAAGCATATTTCCTATTGTTGAAATGTTTGGCACTTTTGGTGTAATGTTGTTATATCCATACGCGCGTGCAATATCATCGGCGATGTCAACTGGGTGCCAAATATCTGTTCGAACCGATGGAGCGCTAAGAATAATTTTACCGTTTGCTGATTCTTTAAGAGTATATTGCATTTTTGGAAGAAGTTCTTCGATTTCGTTTACACTCAATTTTAATCCAATTAAATTATTTACATCCTCAGAAGTAATAGTCCATTCTTTTGATTCTAAATTTGGACATACTACTTTTTTGTCTTGGTATTGTATTGTTACTTGCTCAATTGTTGCTCCCCAATCAAATAGTGCTGTTGCCACAATATTCATTATTGCATCAAGTGCTTCTTCGTTAGTACCTGTACATTCTACAAATAAATTAGTTGTATTGGTCTCAATTTTTCCAAGATCGTCTGAATTAATAATAGGTGGCATTGAAAGTACTTGGTTATTTTTGTCGGTATGGATTGGGTACGCAGTAAAACCTGAAAGCAAATGAGCAAATTGTTTTCCTTTTGGATGATTATTCAATATTTCTTCTCCACTCATTGGTGTAGTTGTTTCTAACGGAATAAAAGAGATGTCACCTGGTGTTTTTGCACTATATGTGATTGGGAATTGAATTTTGTCAAGATCATATAATCCTATTGCTACTTTTTTTCTTTTTCTTCCGTAAGTATCGTGAATTTTTTCTTGTACCCACATTATTGTTTTTATTTTTTCTTCAGTAAGAGAGATATTTTTTGCAACAAATGAGCGTGTATGTGGTCTAATCTCTTTAACGGAGGAATCCACAACATGTACGTATTCACTTTTTTTAGATTCAATTTCCTTGTAGGTATTTTCACCTAGATAGCAATTAATAGCACGCGCAAGACCTGTTGGTGTAATTAAATCAACGCGCTCAGCAGTAATTTCAATTTTAAGATCATCTCCTAGCGCTTCATCTAATTCCATCCCCATATCAGCGAGAACTGATTCCAAACGTTCAATAGTGATTGAAGAGCGTAAATGATCATTAAGTTCTGTCAATGTTGTGTCTACAATTACCATATTTACTTTCCTTCTACATGTATGCGTTGATGTTCTCGTATCCAATTAAAATCAACATCTGGCCCAACAAGATCTTTAAGTTTCTTTTTTCCTGAAAGTATTGCGGCAATACGTGATGAGCCCATTCCCCACGCAATTACTGATTTTGTAATACCTATTGGAGCAAGAGTTTCTGGTCTAAATATTCCCGAATTTATCAAAGAATACCATTTTCCCAATTTTTCATTATAATAATGTGCTTCCATACTTGGTTCTGTGTATGGGTTGAATGTTGGTTTAAATCGAATTTTTGTAAGTCCTAATTTGGCGTAGAATGTTTTGATAAAACCCATTAAATCAGCAAGAGTAAGGTTATCTCCAACAATAAATCCCTCTGCTTGTCCAAAATCAGCAAGATGTGTAGCATCAATTGCTTCATTTCTAAAATTTGTAGCTATGTAAAAATATTTACAATCATGGTTTAGTTTTTTTTCATATAGATATCTAAAAGATGTCGCGGTACTATGTGTACGCATGAGTAATTGTTTTGCAACTTCTGGATTCCATTCTTTTGAATGGCCAGTTGAGCCAGTATCAAATCCATTTTCATGCGCAGCTTTTACTTTTTTAATCAGTTCATCATTTGGTAAGTCACCTTTTTTATCTAAGTAAAATGTATCTTGAACTTCACGAGCTGGATGATCTTGCGGGATCCACATTATATCCATATTCCAAAAAGCAGTCTCAACCCAAGGTCCTTTCATTTCTGTAAATCCCATCTCCAAAAATACATCACGTATGATATTAAGAGATTCATAATAGGGGTGCCGTCTTCCTGCCTGCAAGGTAGGTACATTGATTTCAACATCATACTCTCGAAATGTTTTTTCTTTCCAGGATCCTGTTTTGAGCATTTCTGGTGTAAGTCTATTAATTACTCCTTGAGGAATCTTTTGAGATGCAATACTTTTTCCAAATTCTGTTAACACTGCACTTGTTGATTTTTCTTCAGATAATTTGAACATGTCTTTTCTTTTTTTTAATTCAGAGAACGCTTTAATTTGATCTTCATTGAAGTTATCTTCATATAAAGGAAATTCTTGATGTAGAAAACTCTGTTGAGCAGATGCTATGTCACTTTTGTTGCCTTGCGCTGTTAAAGCTAAATAAAGTTCATCTTCTCGCCGAATCATTAATGCGTTGTGTCTTTTAAGAATTCCAATACATGCATTAATTTCTTGTGATGAGAGGGATGTTTTTTGTGCGATAATCGAAAGTGGTTGAAATCGTTGTGTTAGTGAATTGAGAAGAATTCTTTCAGCTAATCCATGTTCTTTAGCATGTAATCCATTTTTAGCAAGAGTTACTTTGCTACGTTTTGTTGTTGTGATAGTGACTATTTTTTTATTTTCAAGCCATTGCAATGCTCGCATGACTTCAATTTCTTGTAATTCTGTTTTAGCAGAGATAATGGGTAGAGTCGTTTCTTGTGTAAGAACTGGAAGAATTATTCTCTCTAGTGGATGAAGTTTTGCTATGATTTTTGCAATTGAATCTATATTTACCATGCACAATCAGTATACTTGGAGG
>CAYOOY010000019.1:0-13869 GCA_964405725.1 uncultured Methanosarcinales archaeon
GAAGAGTTATTTGTGCAATCAGCACTTGCTCTTGAAAATAGTCAAGTAGATGTTTCTTTAATTAAACCAATAGAGACTAAAAAAATTGAAGTATCTCATGAAAAAATAGATAGATTGCTGTTTGATTTCTTAGATGATTTAGTATTTTATAAAGATTCGGAATTATTAATATTTAGCAAATTTGAAATTATAATTGGCAAAAAAGATGGAAAATATCACTTAGTGTGTGATGCTACTGGTGATAAATTAGATCACGCTAAACATGATCCAAAAGTAGATGTAAAGGCAATTACAATGCATTTATTTGAAGTAAAGGAAATTGAAGGTGGCTGGCAAGCGCAAGTGATCATTGATATTTAGAGGTATGCAAACGATTTTTTTCCTAGATAACTCACTGGATCTTGTTTTTGTGGTTGATAAATATTTTTAGTTTGATAAAAACTACTATTATTTAATTTGGAAACGTCGTATCCATCAAATCTCATTTTATTACCTAAATCATATACATCATTTTTACTAATTCTTAATCTTTCAGAGTATATTGAAGATGCAGCACCAAATTTTGTATCAATTGATTGTATGTCACCTCGCTTCATTTTAGTTAGATAATCATCTTCTGCTGGCATTGAATAAAGTCCCTGTGATTTTCTTTGATCAAGTAACCCAGTGATGTATCTAGTTACTGCAGCCCTCTCATGTGCATATCCATCTATTGAGCCCATATAATTTCCTAATCCTGGTGATAATTTTGCCATTGTGACACCTATGTGTTGTTCTAAAGCATATATTTTACAGAATAATATGTTTTTTGGTAAAAGTGCGACATTTTTGTTGGCGTTTTATTTCTTAATTATGATCAAAAGCTTTATAATGTGGGCAATAAAAAATAAGCACATGCAACGAGCACCTCCAGGGCCGCCGCCAGAAATTGTACGAATTGATGAAGTAACATGGGAATTACCTGTTACGTACAAAAAAGGTATGCGAGTTCCTGCTAGAATAATTGCAAGTGAAGAATTAATGAATGCTATGGATGCTGGTGTATTTGAGCAAGTATCTAATATTGCAACCCTTCCAGGTATTCAAAAATATGCATATTGCATGCCTGATGGACATTGGGGTTATGGTTTTCCAATTGGCGGAGTTGCAGCAATGGATATAAAGAAAGGTGGTGTAATTTCTCCAGGCGGTATTGGCTTTGATATCAATTGTGGAATGAGATTAATTTCTACCAATCTTACCATTGATGAAGTAAAACCAAAAATAAAAGAATTAGTTGACGCTCTCTACAACGCAGTTCCTGCTGGTGTAGGAGGTAAAGGATTTGTAAAAATAACCAAGGAAGAGTTTACCAATGTAATGAAAAATGGTGCTCAGTGGTGTTTAGAAAATGGCTTTGCAACGAAAGATGATATAGATCATATTGAAGATAAAGGAAAAATTGCATGGGCTGATCCAAGTAAAGTTTCTGAGAAGGCAATTAAGCGTGGATTCAATCAAATAGGTACATTAGGATCAGGAAATCATTATTTAGAAATTCAGGAAGTTCGCGAAGGAAATATTTATGACAAAGAGGCTGCAGCAGCGTTTGGTGTCAATAAAGTTGGTCAAATCGTTATTATGGTTCATTGTGGATCACGTGGTTTTGGCCATCAAATTGGAACTGATTATTTACGTACATTTCTTGATGCAATGCCAAAATATGGTATTGAAATAAAAGATAAAGAACTTGCATGTGCACCATTTAATTCACCTGAAGGACAGGATTACTATAAAGCAATGGCATGTGCAGCTAATATGGCATTTGCTAATAGGCAGGTAATAACACATCAAATTCGTGAGACATTTGCTAAAGTCTTTGGTAAAACTGCAGAAGAAATGGAAATGAAATTAGTATATGATGTTGCTCATAACATTGCTAAATTGGAAAAATATACAATTGATGGTGAAGAAAGAACGTTACTTGTTCATAGAAAAGGTGCAACGCGAGCTTTTGGTCCAAGTAGAACGAAAGATCTTCCAGAAGAATATCAAAAAATTGGTCAACCAGTAATCTTAGGAGGATCAATGGAGACAGGATCTTATTTACTTGCAGGAACAGAGGGTGCCGAAGATACATTTGGTTCAACAGCGCATGGAGCTGGTCGTACAATGAGTAGATCGCAGGCAAAGCGCGAAGTGGATGGAAGAGAGCTGCAACAAAAAATGGAAAAGGATGGGATTTATGTTCATGCAGTCACAATGAAAGGACTCTCTGAAGAAGCAGGTAAAGCGTATAAAGATATTGATGTTGTTGTTGATACATTAAAACAAGCAGGCATTACCAAATTAGTTGTTGCATTAAAACCAATTGGAAATGTTAAAGGGTAATTATTTTAATTTTCTTCTATAAGCCTTTGTAATGCATTGAATGCTCTAACTGAATCTCGTTTACTTACAATAAAAATAATTTCTGTCATAGTAGAAATATTCTCAAATATATTTACATTTTCCCAATTCAATTTCCTTGTTACTTTTGATATGATCCCTGGGGTATAAAGAAAATCTTTAGAAAAACTCATAGCTAAAGACACCAATCCATTTTCTACATTAATTATTTTTTCATCTTTTAATACTTGAAGAATTTTTTTAGTATATTTTTCACTAACTACAATTGTAATCTCATAATTACCTTGGATTACATTTAATGTATCTCCCTTATCATAATCAAGTAAATCATATATTCTTTTTAATTTATTTAGTAGAGATGGAGACTTTACAAATGTTATATCACTTAATCCAGTTTTCATAATTATTTCAGAATTAAACTTAAATGGAATTTTTTTAGTCTCTTTAGCATGAATCTTTTCACTATATCTTCTAATTGCCATTACTACAGCGGGTATCTTAACTTTTTCTCCTAATTCTAATTCAATTTCCGGTTGGATGTGTGCTGCTAGATTTGCAATATTTGCAATTTCATGCGTTATAGATTCGTATAATAAGGGTCTTGAATTGATAATTTTTTTAACAATAGTACTTACCGTCGCCATTTCATTCATTTATCCTATAACAAGTTTATAAATTTTCTGTTATCATAATAACATTAAGTTAATATTGTCTTTTCATTCTTGATTATTTTATGACAGCAATTGGGATTAAAGCAGGAAGCAGTGTATTTGCAACTAATGATTCATATCAAGATGTTGCAAATTTGATAGAACCATTGACACATAACTACGATCAAATCTTTTTTGTAGTTTCAGCAGTAAAAGGAGAGACTGATAAAACTATAGATGCAATCGCAAGACGTTATGCCACTAGAACTGGCATTGATGATACCGTTCTTAGAAATGCTCTTGATAATTCATTAAGGGGCGAAAGAAACAAGTATACAGAAATATTCAATAATCCTGAAGTTGCAGCTCGTTTAGTGTATCCTGAAATGAAATCAGTTGATAATTTGGTAACTGCTTTACATGATTTAGATATTAGTGCAGTTGCAATGGAACATGGAAGGAATTATCCTTTATTAGGGATTGACAATGGAGATTTCTTGTATGCAACTCCCGATATTGTTTCTTCACAAGAGCAAAGAAATGAATATGATGCAAATGTAATTGTTGTACCAGGTTTCGGTGTTAGGAACAATGCAGGTGATATAATGTGTACAGGGAGAGGATCTTCTGATTTAACATTGGTACAAATTGCCCAGGTTTACGATCTTGATAGAATTATGTATTGGAAAGATACGGGTGGTTTTTGGCGAAGTGCTAACGGCCCCGAGGATGGTGTGTATCAAAGTATGTCTCGCGAGGAAGCAATATTACGAAGCGGTGAAAAAGTGTTAGATTCTCGCGTTTACGAATTTGAAGGTGATATTATCATTACTCTACCTGGGCGAGTTAATGGTGGAACGTTGATTGAAAGACCAATGTTAGAAAATAAACTAAGGAAACGTTACGCTGCATAATTATTTTTGGGATTTTTTTCCCCTTTTTTTCAAATTTATTTTTCCGTAAGTTATATTAACTCGAACATTATTATCATTCTATGAAAAGAGGATTATTTATTTTGATTATACTGTGTTTAGCTTTTACTGCATTGTCTGAAGAAAACATCTTTGAAAATCTTGATGAGGAGAGTGTGGCTTTAATGGCGGCTCAATATGTTGGCCAAGAGCTTCCTAAACCTCTTGCGGCTATTATGGGCAATGAACGTATCCAATGTATTGTAAGTATGAATGATGGAGGTGATTTTTTAATGTTTGTCGTTACAAAAGAGGGCAAGGTAGAATCTGTTGATGTAAATGAAGGAACAGATCCAACATTAAAAGTGTTCTCCTCACAGGCAACGATTGAAAAAATTATTATAAGTGATGACCAAGCAAATGCATTAGATTCAGAGGAAATTCGGTATGAGGCGGTTGGTTTTTTTAATTCAATTAAATTTGGTGCTCTTAGTATTATTGCAAAAATTATGGGTTTGTTTGTATAATGCATCGCGGCACAAATTTATTTCGTATTTTTGGAATTTCTGTACGTCTTCATTTTAGTTGGTGGTTTGTATTTATATTACTCTCCTGGAGTTTGGCATCACATTATTTTCCAACATTAGTAACTAATCAATCCTTAGTGATATATTGGGTAATGGGTATTACTGCAACTCTTCTTTTGTTTGTATCAGTATTATTGCATGAATTAGCACACTCATTAGTTGCGATTAAGAAAAAAATTAAAGTTGAATCAATAACTTTATTCTTCTTTGGTGGCGTTGCAGGAATTGGACAGGAAAAGATGCCGGCAAGAACAGAATTCTTAATGGCAATTGCAGGTCCGATATTTTCGGTCTTTTTAGCAGGACTATTTTTGGCTCTTACTGTTGCTAAAATTCAAATTCATATCACTGCGATATTTCAATACCTTGCAACAATAAATTTTATCCTTGCTGCGTTTAACATGCTTCCTGGATTCCCTCTTGATGGTGGACGAGCGTTTCGCGCAATATTACATGGGTACTTTAAAGATATTGTAAAAGCGACGAGAATTGCTACAATTGTTGGAAAACTTGTTGCAGGTACATTATTTTTCATCGGACTTCTTGGTTTTTTTCAGGGATCTGGTGGTGGTATTTGGTTTATATTGCTTGGAGGATTTTTGTATTTTATTGCAGGCGCATCGTATCAACATGCAATTATTCAAGATTTATTAGAGCATGTTTCTACAAGTAAATATGTCAAAAAACTTCCTATTGTGAAAGGGTCAACTTCTCTTGCAAAATTAATCTCAAAATATGGATCTAGCTCGCAAACATTATTTCATGTAAAAGAGAAAAAATTTGAAAGTATTTTATCGCTTGATGGAATTTCAAGAGCTTCAATGCATAATAAAATTGCTGAACTAACTACCCCTCTTAAGTCTAAAGAAACTATTCAAATTCATGAAAATATGTTTTCTGCGTATCGAAAAATAGGTGGGAAGAAATATGTTGTTGTCTTAAACAAGGATAAAAAGATTACTGGTGTAATCACCCCACAGAGTATTGATGCAGCGATACGATATTCCCTACTAACTAAACCACGTAAGTTATATAAAAAACGTTAAAACTAGGGTTCTTATGAGTGTCATTACAAAAATTCAACAGTTAACACGGCATCAATATGTATCGTTGACTACGCGAGGAAATACTGCGATAGATGCAGCTGTTCGTTTATCTACTAAAGATGTATTAATTCCTCAGGAAGGTGCGTGGATGCATTATGAGAAATCTATTAAGAATGCAAAAAAGAAAATTGGTTTTGTGGCATGCCAAGATGCAAAAATCCTCTTACCCGATCTTAAAGAAAAATTAAAAAGTGAAAAATATAGTTTATTTCTCTATCAAAACCCTGGCGGGTATTTTGCAACACAACCAATGAAAGAGATATACAAGATGTGTTTGAAACATGATTGTTTAGTTGTTCTTGATGTCTCAGGAAGTATTGGGACGCCATTGTGTGATGGAAGATTTGCAGATATTATAGTTGGAAGTTTTGGAAAATGGAAATTAGCTCCTGCTGGCAGTGGCGGATTTATCTCATTTAGTGACGAATTTCTTAGTGAAGAAATTGAAGTCGAAGAATTGGATGATGATGAATTGATTAAGGACGTGGATAAATCTATTGATGAAATCCCAGATCGAATAGAATTTTTGGAAAAAATTAGAGTCAAAATATGTGATGATTTGAATACATTTGAAATAATATCTTCTTCGAGTCATGGTTTAGTTGTGATTGTGGCATTCAATGATGAATCAGAAAAAGAAAGGATTATAAAGTATTGTGAAGATAATCAATATCCATACACAGAATGTCCAAGGACTATACGTGTAAATCGATCGGCGATTTCGATTGAAATCAAAAGATTAATTAATGAAAAAAAAATATCTACTTAAAATGGCTTTAAAACTACCAGAATCAATGGATGAATGTCTTTATTTTACCAATCGAGGAGAAGAGATGATGGCATGGGTGTATCGCAAGGAGTGTCCTGAATGTGGTAAAGCAAAAATGGGAAAACCAAAAGATCCTAAGACAGGAAAAGTAAAAACACGTGCAAAAGAATATGTATGTCCTGAATGCGGTCATAGTGAAGAGAAACTGGAGCACGAGGAATCCTGTACTGTTGAAGCTCAGTATACCTGTCCTGAATGCGGCAAACAAGGGGAAGGAACTTCTCCTTATAAACGAAAAACATTCAAAGGGGTTAAAGCATACGTGATTGAGTGCGAACATTGTCAGGCTAAAATTCCAATTACTAAGAAGCTTAAAGAAATTAAGAAGAAAAAGAAGAAGTAGATTTTCTTCCATTCTTTTTTAAAGATCATTATTATTATTATTATTGGCAGCCTAAGATAAGTTTTATATACTTTTACGAATTGAGTTTATACATGAATAGTAAAGTTCATAAAGAGTTGGTGAGGTTTTTGCAACAAGTTCTAGCTGCTCTTAAAGAGGACGATTTGGATACGTTAAAAAAATTAAGTAATCAGGCAACAGAAACAGTTGCGTTGTATAAAGATATGGATGCCGTTTCGGTTGCAGTTCTATTATATTCGTTGTTTAAAGTGAGTTCTTGTTGGGAACAAAGTGATAAAGATGAAATTGTTACTCAGCTGAAGATAGCATTAACCTCGCTACAAAAGAATTCTTTTGGCAAATATAATGGTGCCATTAAGAAGCTTTTTTCTCACGTTAAATCTTGTAGTGCTAAAGTTAAAGATCATCTAAGTGATGTCATGCAAGCAGCACGAATCAAGAAAAGTACCATCTTATTCCAAAAAGGTCTTTCAATTGGTCAGGCTGCCGGTTTGATGGGGTTATCAAACTGGGATTTACAAATATATGCAGCTGATACATTAAGTGCTCATACAGAAAAAATTCACGCTGAAAGTCGAGTTAAACAAGCTCTTCACATTTTTGGTGCAACATGAAAAAATTATTTTTTGACGCAGGACCAATAATTACCCTTGCTCTATCTAATCTTACGTGGATTTTAGAACCATTAAAGAGGCAGTATAACGGACGTTTTTTTATTACGCCCTCTGTACATTATGAATTGGTAAAAAGGCCTCTTACAGTTAATAGATTTAAATTTGAAGCACTTCAAGTAATGAAATTAATAAGGTTGGGTGTAGTTGAAGTGTATGATTCGCCAATACGTGGGGTTAAATCATTAAAAGCTCTTGCTAATAGTTCGTTTAAAATAGGAAATAAAAATGTTGACATATTACAGGAAGGAGAATTGGAATCTTTATCTTGCGCTCTTGAACATAATACTGCAATTGTAATGGATGAGCGAACATTACGTTTATTTATTGAGAACTCTTCGGAAATGGAATCACTCCTTGGTCGCAGATTTAAAAGGCCAGTAATTGGAAATGCTGCACGTATCAAAGAATTCTCTCAAAAATCATCTGGAGCAGCTATCATACGATCGATTGAATTAGTGAGTGTTGCGTATAAGTTAGGTTTTTTAGACTCGTATATTCCAAAAGGAAAATTGGGACGTGAACAACTAGTTGATGCTGTATTGTGGGCTACAAAATACAATGGATGCGCGGTTACTATTCATGAAATTGCTGAGATAAAAAAGTTTTTACTAACATAAATCCTCGAAATATTTTTAAACCAAATTTGTTTTTACCCATAGAATGCCTAAAAAATGTATTGAGTGTGGCAAAGAAGCTTCGCTAAAAATTAAAGATTCTTCCGAGTATTACTGTAAAGAATGTGCCGAGGAAGATTTTGGTGATATTGCTTTATTGGTATCATTAGAACAAGATGCTCAAAAGATCAAAAAACTTGTTAGTAAATTATCTCCACAAGAAGAGGAAGAAAATGCACAAGACAATTAAGATAGGGAAAATAAAAACGTCTAATGTCGAATTGATTGATATTGGTAAAGCATGGATAATTATATCACTTGCTTTTGCGTTTGTCTTTAGTGGAATTCGTATTATTGGATCAAATGCATTTGATATTTTCTCTTTTAAATTTTTACTCATGTTTGCTATTTCAGCAGGAACTGCAGGGGTTGGTTTTTTACTTCATGAATTAGCACACAAGTTTGTTGCGCAAAAATATGGGTGTGCAGCTGAGTTTCGTGCATTTGATCAAATGTTGTATTTAGCTCTTGGGTTAGCAGCATTGGTTGGATTTATTTTTGCAGCACCGGGTGCCGTTATGATCTCAGGACATGTAACTCGTCGTGAAAATGGCATTATTAGCGCAGCTGGACCTCTTACTAATTATGTTATTGGAATGATATTTTTCGGATTAATGTTTGTATCAAATGTTGCAATGAAACAAATTTGGCAGATTGGTTTTTGGATTAATATGTGGCTTGGATTATTTAACATGATTCCATTTGGAAATTTTGATGGAATAAAAATTTTGCATTACAGTAAAGCCCTATGGAGCGGAATGGTTTTATTTGGTCTATTTTTTGTTTTTGTTATTTAGTTAAATGTAATATTTATCATCTATTTTTGGTGAACATTTATATACTTCAACTGTTTTCTTCGCTTAACGCTTGCGTTTTCAGAGGTGTTACGTAAGTGTAGAAAAGCAGTATCAATTTGTGCTTTTCTTAAAAAAAGGTAGGTGATAACTTGAAACAGCACATTTTTCAGGAAGTTAAGAAGTTTAAAATCCAGAAATGTTGCAATAGATGCGGGGAAAGGATGGTAGTTGAAAATGCCAACCGACGTTATTGTAAAGGTTGCCGAGGATATTAAATTCTTTTTTTTTTTTTTAATGTTTGATTCATATGTCTCACCGGACACGGGTCAGGTACGCACAGATTTTATAACACTTGTTTTCTCCTTTACAAATCTCGTTTTGTTATTGTGAAAACGAGAATTTGCAAAATGATACAAATAAATGAAAAAATTGCAGAATTAATTGGAGCAATAATTGGAGATGGATGTATTAGCTATAAACCAAAGATTGGTCAGTACTTTGTCGAGATTGTTGGCAACCAACTAGAGGAGGTAGATTATTTTAATTATTTGAGTTCTATTCTTTTTAATGATCTGCAGCTGAAGTGCCGTATAACCAAAAGAGAGCGGGGTCTTCGTTTGAAAGTATATTCAAAATCGTTTATTATGTTCTTGGTAAGAGATTTAAAACTTGTACCAAACAAAGAAAAATGTAAGAATATATTTATTCCTCATCAAATAATTTCTAATGAGATCTTGCTGAAATCCTGTATTCGTGGCATAGCAGATACTGATGGTTCTTTGTTTCTGGCTAATAAGGGATACAGGCAAAACTATCCTACTATTGAGATAAGTACCATTAGTAAAAATCTTGCGGATCAGATTAATGTTGTCTTGTCCAGAGATTTTCGCATTGGATTTAGAAGCTATCAACCTCGTGGCTTCAACCGAATTTACCGCATTTCTCTTAATGGGGATACCATGGTTGACCTTTGGATGCAAAAGATAGGGTTTTCAAATAGGCGAAATTTAAACCGGTACAAGAAATATAAAGTGGGGCTGCAGGGATTTGAACCCTGAATTCAGGACATCACACTTTTGTTATGACATTCACCTAGATATCTGTTTCCAGATACCAACTCAGACAACCTGGTTACTTCAGTTTCACTTTCCTAAAAGGAATCTAGTGCTCTCCCAGATTGAGCTACAGCCCCGTGATTGAATCTGATTGAAGTTGCATTTATAATGCTTTCGATCAAGTTTAGCTCTACTTTCCGATATAGTTTATTGTTCATACCGCTCTACAATATTGACTTGTAATTTAGATAGAACTGGATTTACTATTTTTTCTCGAACTAATGTAACAGATGTATTTGGAAATGTGTCTTGGATGTATTTTTGAATACTCTTTGGGCTTTCGTTATGTTGCAATGCAAATCTCACGGTATTTTCTTTGTCTACAGCATTTTCAAGTAAAATAGTAATATTATTCTTAATACAAAACTTTCGAATTCTGCCTCTGCACATTACACCAATTACTGGTGTTTCTTTTGAAGTAATCTCATATACGTCCCATTGAAGCATAACCCTTTGAAATCTTACTTAATATTTAAATTCTTGTGGTATAATATTGTATTTATCCGATATTTTCTTTTCAGACATTCTTTTTTGGAAAATTTCCCTCATATCATGTGTATGTGCTGTTATTTTCCAGAAATGACATAAAATTTAGGGGGTTATTTTATATTTTGTGTGTTCTCAGATACCTTATAACAAATGGAGGAAATAAAATGACAAAATTAACAAATATTATAATGGGAATAGTAGCAGCAGGAATGATTGGTGCTATGTCGGGATGTGTTAAAAGAATTGATTCAGATGAACCCGTGACAACTTATGAACATATAGAAAGACCTTCTGAATGTACAAAATTAGTTGATAGTGGAATCACTAGCTATGGGAAATTTAGTAGATCTAGCGTTCCATACATTTCATGTGAAGCAGATGATGGAACTCATAGCATCTATGAATTACATAGATCTGGTGGATTACATTGGGTTGAAACACTTAGAATCAATTAATTGAACGGTTGGTAACTGGGGAGATCAAGATTCTTGGTCTCCTCTTATTTTTTCTTTTTTTAGATAAATCTTAAAAGTAATATAATAAAAAGCATTGTATGACTAAATTTCCACTTCCAAAATTCACCTCGAAAGCATTTTTTGCACCAATGGCTGGTATTTCAGATCCAGCTCTTAGATTGATCTGTAAAGAATTAGGTGCAGGCTTAGTTGTGACTGAATTTACGCATGTGCACGCAATCACAGCAAAGGCAGATCAACTTGGTGCGAAAAATATAGTTGATTTTATTGAATTCTCTGAGAATGAACGACCAGTTGCAGTGCAATTATTTGGTTCAGATCTAAAAAGAATAGAAGAAGCTGTAAAAGTGGTCAATAAACACTTTGATGTTATTGATTATAATATGGGGTGCCCAGCGCCTCATATCACAAAAACAATGACGTGTTCAGCATTATTGCAAGATCCAGACCTTACTAGAAAAATATTTCGAACACTCATTATACATGCAACTAAACCTGTAACCGTTAAAATAAGAGCCGGTGTTACTACACCAGATAAATATTTAGAAATAGGAAAGATTGCTAAGGAAGAAGGACTTGCAATGATAACTCTGCATCCTCGTACAGTAAAACAAGGATATTCTGGAAAATCTGATTGGTCACTAATAAAGAAGTTGAAAGAAACAGTAGATCTTCCTATCTGTGGTAATGGTGATATTGAAACGCCAGAAGATGCTAAACGAATGCTTGATGGAACTGGATGTGATTATGTTATGATTGGAAGAGCAGCTGCGAAAAATCCTTTTATATTTGCACAAATTAATGAATATCTTGCTAAAGGGACATATAGAAAATTATCAACAAAAGGTAGAATTACTACATTTTTCAAATATTTGCAATATGCTAAGAATTATAATATTAAAACAGCGAATATTAGAATGCATGCAATGAATTTTTCTAAGGGATGTCCTGGAAGTAAAGAATTACGTGGCAAATTACTTGAAGCAAAAACAGTTGATAAAATTAAAGATTTATTTCAAGAATTTAAAGATAGTTTGTAGAAATTCAATATTAATATAAACACACTTGATTTCTTGCTAATATGGACTATTTTGCTCATATTGCCTGGAGTTATATTTTATTTAATAAAACGAGAAAACCATTTTATGCAGTTCTTTTTGGCGTATTGCCCGATTCGGTCTCATGGTTACTTTATACAATATTTTTATTATTTAATGGAGAAACGTTTAGGCAATCAGCCCATAGGATTCCCGATTGGGTATTTACACTATACAACATTAGCCATAGCTTTTTCACTTTTGCATTTGTTTTGTTAATAGTATACTTAATTTGGAAAACAATTCCAATTTACATTTGGGCTTGGCCGATTCATATTCTAATTGATATTCCAACTCACACTCGCGAATTTCTACCTACTCCCTTTCTTTGGCCAATCTCAGAATGGGTATTTCCAGGAATAAGTTGGGGGACACCGTGGTTTATGTTTACAAATTGGATGCTAATTGCATTTTCGTTAACATTAATTGTTATTTTACGAAAGAAGAAATCAAAGAAGAAATTGCCATAGATTCATCATTGCTTGAAATTTCCTTATCAAACGTAATTTGTTTGAGAGTATGAGAATAGAGAGGGTCATAATAAAATTCTAGCAATATTTTTGCTGCATCATGAAAGTTCTTATTATCTATACAGGCAATTACTTTTTCTTTATTCTCTTTACTGATAACCTTCCATAATGATTCCGTTATTTTTCTAATTTCAGTGACATTTTTTGTTGTTGCAAAGTACTCATTTACTGCTAAGTTTGCTCTATTATCTAAATCTCGTGTAATTAATACATTTTTTCCCTTTCTAATTTTTTTCCATAATTTTTCAGGAATCATTATATCTCCTATCCTTCTACTTTCTCCTTCAATGAAGACTACTTTTTCTTTGTTTAATTCATCCAATCTTTGCAAGAGAAGAGTTTCAAACATTTTTTGAGACCGTGGAACTAAACCAACTGCTCCATATAAACTACTTCGATGCTGAGCTAATCCTTCAAGGTCAATTGAATTTTGAAATTTTTCTAATAATCTTGTTTTACCAGTGCACGTAAGTCCCCAAAGAACGATTAAGTTAGGTGTAAAATCATAATTATATACTCTTTCTCTCACATGTTCTCGAAATGCTTTGTATCCACCTTGTAATTGTGTTACATCATAACCTAAAGAAGAAAGTAAAGCAGTAACAGCTCTACTTCTCATTCCACCACGCCAACAATTGATAATTAGTTTTTCATTTCTATATTTTTTTATCTCTTTCATGAAATCTGGGAGTTTTTTTGCAAAAATTTCAATACCTGTATCAATTGCCTCTTCTTTTGATACCTGTTTATACAATGTTCCAACAATAGCTCTTTCTTCATTAGAAAAAATAGGAATATTAATTGCACCCGGAATATGGTCGTGTGCGAACTCTTTTGGTGTTCGTGTATCAATAATCGTTGAATTTGATGTAAGTGCTTGAGATATGGTGATCGTGTTCATATTTAGTTTATTCCATATTCTTGTTTTGATTTATCAAAATTGTAATTAACTGGAGGTATATAAGAATCCGTATTTCGTGTTCCAGAATGATATTTATACATACACCATGTTAGAAGAATCCCTGCAGCTGCTTGTTCACTTTTTTCAACTATTGTACGAACTATTGGTGTCTTTTTTGAAATCCAATATGCGTCACTCATTTTTGCCATAATTTTCTCAAGATCCATAAAGTATGTTGTTTTTATTCTCTTTTTTAAGATTTATGACTATTAATGTGGGGT
>CAYOOY010000019.1:13879-18094 GCA_964405725.1 uncultured Methanosarcinales archaeon
AGTAATACACATAAAACGTAAGTAATATAAACTATCTAAGCATATCAATTTAAAAGAGGTGTACGTATGAAAATTTTTATAGATAGTGCCGACTTGGATGAAATTAAACAATTTTATGCATGGGGAATTGCTGATGGAATTACTACTAATCCTAGCCTGATGAAAAAGGCAGTTGATAAACGTGTTGAGGGTGGTGAAACACTTGATTTAGAAGCATATATTAACGAAATTCTTACCATAGCGGGTTCTACTCCTGTAAGTTTAGAAGTAACTGAAACAACAGCTGAAGGCATGATTACACAAGGTAAGGCTCTCTACAATAAATTTAGTACAAAAAATAATAATGTGTATATCAAAATTCCAATTAATCCTGCATTCTCTAATGAAGATGATACTCACTTTGCAGGTATCGCGGCAATAAAAGAACTCAAAAAAGATAATATCCCCATTAATTGTACATTAATATTTACACCTGAACAAGCTTTACTTGCAGCAAAAGCTGGGGCTGATTTTATTTCTCCTTTTTGTGGAAGGGTAGATGATTATATCAGGGCTCAACATGAACTTAAATTTGAGAAAACAGATTATTTTCCTCGGGATGGATATCAAAAAGATAAAAAGCTAATTGAAGATAATGGTGTTGTCTCTGGAATTGATTTAGTTGCGCAATGTGTTCATATTATCAAAGAGTATAACTTACCATCAGAAATATTGGCTGCATCTTTACGTAACCCTCGTCAAGTTAGAGAAGCTGCTTTAGTTGGAGCTCATATTTCCACATTACCATTTACTGTTGTGCAAGATATGCTTAAGCATCAAAAAACCTATGAGGGAATGAAAGCGTTTACTAAGGATATTGTTCCAGATTATGTTACAATGACGCAAAAATGAAATTGTCTAAAACCTCCAATATTGAAGTAATGCAGAATTTCACTCTACAAAATATTCCTACTCTTGATATTTGTGTTCTTGCTGCGTTAGAATTGTTCTCTTCAACGAAAATCCCTAAAATGCGTATCCCTTATAAACGACCTTTAGTGGTTGGAAGTGGGAATGCAATTGCTACTGGAAGAATTATTTTTCCTAATGGTTCGGCAATTTTTGCAAATGAAGGAACGTATGAACAAATATTTCGCAAAAATAAAGATATTGATGGCGTCGTTCTTATCTCAGCATCGGGATCAAAACATGCACCAATAATTGCAAAAGCTGCTAAAAAGTATAAAAAACATGTTACACTCATTACTAATACTGCAAATTCTCCTGCAGCAAAATATCTTGATAGAAAACATACATATGATGAGTTTGTATTTCCAAAAAATCGAGAACCCTACACCTATAATACCTCGACATATATGGGCATGATGCTTGCGCATACAAAAGAAAACCCTTCAAAAATTCTGCACTATATTACCAAAAGTACAACAAAATTACAATTTCCCAATTTTAAAAGGTATAAACGTTTCTTTTTAATTGTTCCAGAAGAATTTGAAGGAATAATACGATTATTGAATGTTAAATTTATTGAATTGTTTGGTAGGCGTATAGCAAGAGATGTTGAAACTCATGAATATATGAAACATGCAGTAACTGTGGTTCCAGGGGATGAATTATTCATTAGTTTTGGTAAAAAAGATACTAGGTGGGGCAAGAATAATTTTCATGTACCCTTACCAAAAAATGCTGATTACGTCGCAATGATGGCTATTTCCTACTTTATTATTGGTAAAATACAAGCTGCTCAACCAGCATGGTTTAGTCAACATATTAATGAATATACCAAACGAATCTCGCAAATATTTAATCGTAAAATAACACCAATTGTAGAATAAGATGGATGCAACTGTAATAATATTAGGAGCAACAGGTGATTTAACTAAACGTAAGTTAATTCCTGCATTACATGGCTTATTGCAACACAAACGAATTGGGAAGTTGGTTCTTATTGGTGCTGCAAGAAAAAAGAAGAAGATATCATCAATACTTAAGGCTGGTAGAAAACATGTAAAAAATGAACATGGGTCTTCATGGAAAAAGCTAGTTGCAGGATCATATTATCAACAACTTGATTTTTATACTGAAGAAAGTTATCAAGATCTAAAACACCAGGTTGAAACTCTTGAAAAAAAGCATAAGATTTCTGGTCCACGAATTTTTTATCTCGCTACCCTTCCAAATCATTTTGATATTATTACAAAAAATCTTGCGAGCCATACATTAGTTACTGCATCTTCTAAAGTAATATATGAAAAACCATTTGGTCATAATTTGAAATCTGCTAAAAAAATCAATACATGTTTGCGCAGAGCATTTAAAGAAAAACAAATATATCGAATAGATCATTACTTGGGAAAGGAATTAGTTTCTGATCTTGCCTTATTGCGATTTTCAAATCGAATTCTTGCACCATTATGGGGAAGAGCTCATGTTGAATCAGTACATATTACACTACGAGAACGTTTACTTGTTGGAACTCGCGGCGGTTTTTATGACAAATATGGTGTTTTAAAAGATGTAGTTCAAAATCATGCGTTACAATTATTGTCGTTGGTTGCGATGAAAGAGCCAAAATCATTGACAGCCCTTCATATTCGAAATGAAAAGGCAAAAATTCTTCGTAAAACTAAAGCTCTTAATTCTGTACTTGGACAGTATAAAGGGTATCATCGTGAATTAGGTGTCAAATCTTCATCAAAAACCCCAACATATGCAAAAGTAGAATTACGTGTTCGATCAAGGAATTGGAGCGGGGTTCCTTTTTTTATTGAAGCAGGAAAAGGTCTTGATCGTAAGGAGACATCAATTGTGTTACAATTCAAAAAAGTTCCCTGCAAAATGGCGCGAGGATGTCCAACCATTCCTAACCAATTAAGAATTAATATTGAACCACATGATGGTTTTTCACTTACTATTAATTCAAAAATGCCTGGTAAAAAAATATCTTTAGTTCCAGTTGAAATGACATTTTGTCAGGAGCAACGATTTGGACCAAATACAGTTGGTGCATATGAAACGTTGCTTGAAGATGTTCTCAATGATGATCAATCTGCATTTGTACGTAATGATGAAATTGAATATGCATGGCGTATAATTGATTCTATGAAAAGTAAAAGTTCACTTAAAAAATATAAAATTGGGTCAGGTGTGTTAACATGAAATTAGGAATGATAGGACTAGGAAGAATGGGGTATAATATGTCATTACGGTTGTTAAATCATAAACATAAAGTTGTTGTGTATAATAGAAGTCAAGATAAAGTGAGAAAAATTGCAAAGAAAGGGGCTGAGCCTTCATCTACTATTCCTGGTTTGGTTTCAAAATTAGGAAAAAAGAAAATTGTATGGCTTATGCTTCCAGCTGGTGCCATTACAGATGCAACGATCAAAGAATTGTTGTCTCTTCTAAACAAAGGTGATATCATAATTAATGGTGCAAATTCATTTTATAAGAATGCAGAACGTCACGATAAATGGTGTAAAAAACGAGGTGTCTATTTTTTTGATTGCGGTGTTTCAGGAGGTGTATGGGGATTGAAGAACGGATATCCATTAATGATTGGTGGTCCTAAATCTCAATATAAACATGTTAAACCGTTTATGAAATCCCTTTCAACAAAAAATGGATACAAATATTTTGGTCCTGCTGGAAGTGGACATTATGTTAAGAGTGTACATAATATTGTTGAATATGTTTATTTACAAGGGATTGCTGAGGGAGTAGAATTACTTAGTAAATTTAAACATAAAATTAAGTTGGATGAAGCAACTGAAGGATGGCAAGATTCATCTGTTGTACGAAGTTGGTTAATTGACTTAACAACTATTGCGCTTCGAAGACCAGATTTCAAAAAGTTATCTCCTACAATTGGAAGTGTAACAACTAAAGAATTAGTTGATACTGTTAAATCGGTAAAAGGTCATGCTGGTGCATTTAAGCAAGCGGTAAAAGAAAGGCAATCACCAAAGAATCATTTTGTTTTGGGAAAACGTACAATAGCTGCAGTACGAAATGAATTTGGTGGTCATGCAGTACAGAAAAAAAAGAGGAAGAAATAGGAGAGGTAAATTGTTCATATGGAAATAATTGATATTAGTTGGCCAATCTCGCCTGCTATGACTTCTTATAAAAATAAGAAAGTCGTAAAGTTTACGAAGTCAAAAATTTTTTCACGTGACCACGCTCGCGAAAATATCATTACACTTAGTACCCATACAG
>CAYOOY010000020.1:0-18084 GCA_964405725.1 uncultured Methanosarcinales archaeon
CGTAGGAATGAGGTCCATTTTTTTTAATAGTAGTTATTTTCCTATTAAAGAAATGTTGCCTGTTTTAGCTATAATTCTCACTTTTTTCTTATTTTTCTTCTTAAAAGGAATTTTTCCCTTGAATAAGGATAAAGAACGTAAGAAATTTTTATTATTTTGTTTTTCAATTCCGATATTGCTTCTATATATTGCAAGTTTAAATGTATTTATGTTTATTGATCCACACAGGTTTTTGTTTATTTCATTTCCAATGTTTATTTTTATTGGAAAAGGAATTTCTTCATTAAAAAATAAGAAACTGTTTATGGGAGCAATTATGGTAGTCTTACTTATTGGATCATTATTGGTATTTAGTAATACTCAACAAGAAAAAACCCAAATCAGTCCTCTTACATCTTACATCATTGAAAATTATTTGCCTGGCGATGTAGCGGTTATTATGCCTCATCAATATCTTCCTGCTTTGTGGTACTATTTACCTGAAAAAATCCATACAACAAGTTTTCCTACGCCCTTAGGAATGAGGACAAATAAAAAATATGTCCGTCACGATTTTTCTTTAGAAATGGTTAATAACAAAACATTTCCCCTTTACCTTGATCTTCAAAATAAATTAAGTAAGGAATACAATCGAATGTGGTTAATTATTCCACAAGATAGAACAGGAGATGATAGTTCTTCAAAATACTCTATGGTTACTAATCATATCAGCGAAACATATGTGTTAATCGATGAGAAGCATTCTTCTGATGAAAATACAAAATTACTACTTTATGAAATATGATTTAGAGTTATAATTAAAATATTGTTATAATTAGAAATGTATTTTTTGCTTCCACCACAACCAAAATATCCAAATGGTACCAAGACCCATATCAAAAATAGCATTTTTCAACATTTTCTTGGTTTTTAATAGATCATATGATAAAAAATCCATTGCGTTTGGCGCAAGAAAATGGATACTTGTATAAGAAATGAATAATGGGCTTGGCCATAATAATTGTATTCCTTTTGTACTCCATAAATCAACAAGAATGTGCATTAAAATGCCAAATGATAGTGCATAACTCCACAATAACCGCTTATTTTTGTCTTTATAATAAAAAGAAATTAAGTAGAGAACAATTCCTGCAAGAAACATAAATAATAATGAATGGGTGAATGTACGGTGTACTTGTACGGAAAATATCCAATCTAATAAGAGGTCTCCATCTGGAAGAATTCCTCCAAAAAGTAATAAAAACCACGCAATACGTGGAATTTTCTTTTTTGAAATGTTTTCATAGATTTTCCCAACTCCCCAAGCAACGATCAAATGTGTGAATGCAAAACCCATTTTGGCTCATCTTGCCCTAATATTTATATAAGTAATGCTTTCCTGATTACGAATGTTAGTTGGAATTGTTGGCAAACCAAGTGTAGGGAAAAGTACGTTTTTTAAGGCAGCAACCTTGGCTGATGCTGAAATTGCAAATTATCCATTTACCACAATTAAGCCAAATTCTGGAGTAGGGTACGTTCGTGTTCCAGATCCTGCCACCCAATTTGGTAAAGTATCAAATCCTCGAGATGGGTTTGTTTTAGGAACCTCTCGATTTGTGCCTGTTCAATTAATAGATGTTGCAGGATTAGTTCCTGGAGCTCATGAAGGAAAAGGAATGGGAAATCAATTTTTAGATGATTTGCGTCAAGCTGATGTTCTTATCCATGTAATCGATGTATCTGGATCTACTAACGAAAAAGGTGAAGCAGTTAAGGCTGGCGAATATGATCCCGCTAAGGATATCACTTTCTTAGAAGTTGAACTTGATATGTGGTATCTGAATATCTTAACAAAGGGATGGAATAAATTTGCACGCCAGATTCAGCAGGAAAAACAAGAAATCACAAAAGCTCTCGCAAATCAGTTATCTGGATTAAAAGTTACTGAAGAATTAATTGAGCAGGCTGTAACTGATCTTAATTTACCTGTTGATCAGCCAATGCAATGGACTAAAGATAATTTACTCTCTATTGCATCATTTCTTCGTAAAAAAACTAAGCCAATGGTGATTGCATGTAATAAAGTAGATACGGAAGAAGGTAGAAAGAATTTAGAAATTCTTAAACAAAAATTCACACATTATTCATTAATTGGATGCTCAGCTGAATCAGAGTTAGCCTTACGTGAAGCACATAAACACGAATTAATTGAATATATTCCAGGGGATAATTCATTCAAACGTAAAGGAAATTTGAGTGATAAACAGCAATCCGCTCTTGAGTTTATACAATCACAGGTATTGGGGGTTCAGGGATCTTCTGGTGTTCAAAATATATTAAATGAGGCAGTTTTTGAAGTATCGAAATATATGGCTATTTTTCCAGGCGGATCGAAACTTGAAGATAAAGATGGAAATACTCTTCCCGATTGTTTTTTAATGCCTCCCTCAAGTACTGCTCTTGATTTTGCATATAGGCTTCATACGGATTTGGGTAAACGGTTCATTCGGGCTGTAGATATTAAAACGAAGCGTACTGTTGGTAAGGAATATGCGTTGAGCCATACAGATATTATTGAAATTATTGCTGGAAAATAATTTATTCTTCACACATATAATTATAAGACTTCCATTCTATAAATATAGTATGGCTACCTTGTGGCAGAAATTAGTATCTAAATGGTCAAAGAAGAAGAAAAAAGTAGAACCCATTCATATCGTTCCGCTTGAAAAAATTGAATTTTGGTTAACTGAACAAAGTTCATTTATTCTTCAGAACTCTAATATCCATACTACTCTATTATTTTACCAAGAGAAAGCAAGTTCAAAACGGTGGTTAATTGAGACTAAATTAGATGAGTGGCAGGAATTAATACCTGATACCCAAAAAGAAGAGGTTGAACCTATTTTCTCAAGAATTCAAGATTTGTTTGATACCCTTCCAACCGAATGGACAATCAGGACCATTTCTTCATTTATATCTTCTTTTGAAAAGAATTTGGATACAATAATTGAAACTGTGGAAGCATCGCAATTTGCCCATAATTATGGGTTTATTTCTCAAAGTTCCATAAATCCTTTGTTACAGGAGCTAATTAATTTTCATTCTTTGATACGAACAGTTGAAACTAAGGTTGCTAAATCGGGTTATCGCTCATTTATCGCTTTAGAACAAAAAAATAATATTATTCAATCTCACTTAGCCAAAATTGAAGAATTATTTACGGTTTTATCTGAACGTAAAGAGCAGAGAATGTTAACTGAACATAAACGGTTAGAAAAGTATCAAGAATTGGAGAAACTTCAATCTGATCCTCAATTTGAAGTAATGCAAAGAATTCGTCAACATCATGAAAAAACTAAAGAAGAAATTCGTGTTGTTTCAAATAAAATAGAAGGTTTTTTCAATATTCTTCATCCGGTTTTAGAACAATATGTTGACAAACAGCTTATTGATCATAAACCAACATTAGATTTAGTTAATCAATATCTATTTGAACCTTATGAAGCATTACTCTCTGATGATAGTTTATCTATTTCACACATACTGCGTCATATTCAAGCGTTACTTCGAACACGACAATTTAAAATTGAGTTATCTGAATCTTCCAACATATTGGACACAATTGTTAAAGTTAATCTTAATTATCTTCAACAGCACGCTATTTCATTACAACGAAGCCGCCTACGTGTTGAGCCAGAGCATGTTCAATTTGTAGGGGAATATGAAGATGTTGTTTATCGAATGGATCATTTTGATCAACAATTAGAAAAAATTGAAGATGATATCACTCATTTGAATGATAAAGTTCAATATCATAAAGATGCTATCGAGCAAGAAAAACAGTTATTTATTAGCTTGGCTCGTATTGGCCTTGGAAGAGAAGTTCGTATTACATAACTTTTCTAATTTTTAATATCTATATTGTGATTTTTAGTATATTTTTTGTAGCTAGTACGAAGAGCATCCAATCCAGGCATCTTATCTTGCGACATAAATGCCAACGCAGCTCCACCACCGGTAGAAATGTGATCAATTAAATCATCTACTTTACTTAAGCGCAAAGCTTGTGCTGTTTCTCCCCCCCCACAAATTGTTGTAGCAGTCAATTTTGCAAGAACTCTTCCTACACTTTTAGTTCCTTTTGCAAACTGTGCATATTCAAAAACACCCATCGGGCCGTTCCAAATAATTGTTCGGGCGCCCCTACAGTGCCTTGTAAATAATTTAATAGTTTTCGGTCCTATGTCTAGGGCTATATGGTTTGACGGAATTAATGTAGATACTTGCGCCTTTGCTGTTCGAGAAGATTTTGTCGCAGTGATATAATCAACCGGAAAAACTAGCTTTTTTTTGTTTTTCTTGGCAAGTACTTTTTTAGCCATTTCAACGCTTTTGACATCGATTTTAGACATCCCAATAGGAATTCCTTGAGCTCTCATAAAAGGAAATGGTAAAGCCCCACCAACTAAAATTCTATCGGCGTGCTTAAGGGCGTGCATAAAAATTTGCATTTTGCCTATTTTTCCTCCACCCATTATCCAGGTAATAGGGCGATCTCCAGTTATTGCTTTGCTTAGATGATATAATTCGTGTTCAATGAGAAATCCAGGAATGGATGGTAGAAATGTAGGAATACCAGTGACGGATGCATGGGCTCTATGGCTTACAGCAAAGGCATCATTTACATACACATCAGCAAGTTTTGCAAGGTTACGTGCAAATTCAATATCATTTTTTGTTTCTTGGGCGTAGAATCGAAGATTTTCAAGAACGATAATGCCTTTTTTATTTTTGACTCGTTTGTTAATTCCAATACTACTGGTGATGTAATGAATTTTTTCATTAGGTAATAAGTCACGTAACTGTTTAATAAGAGGTTTAAGTCTAAGCTTTTTTACTAATTCTCCTTTTGGCCTTCCTAGATGAGTGATGATAATTACATCGCAATTCTTTTCGCGTAAATAGTTTATTGTAGCAAGACTAGCTCTTATTTTGCGATTGTCAGTTATTTTATTATCTTTCAAAGGTACATTCCAATCTACTCTTAGAAGAACTCTCTTGTGTTCTATTGGAAATTTTGCAAGCGAAAACATTTTTTCTTTCATTTTTTCTTTTTTTGTAAATATATTTTCTAAGTAAACATTTTTCGTATATAAATTTGATGTTAAATGAAGTTATTCTGGCAGAATATAGCTTGCAACTTTAGAAACATATATATTAGTTTTGTGTTCTAGAACTAAGTTCAGGTATTATCAATAAATTAGAAAAAAAGAAGGTGAGAATTATGAGAGATGTTACAAAAATTATTCTGTTAATTGTGGTATTTTCCACTTTGGCGGCAGTGGTGTTGGCGACCAATGCTGATTCCGATTCATGTGGTGTTGTTGTTGCAGACTTACAACTAAATGCTTCGATTACTATACCTGCTAATGGGACGTGTTTTATCATAAATGATTCAAATATTACTATTCAAGGAAATGGTAGTACTATCCTTGGTAACATAACGGGTGCTGCATTTAACGTTAGTGGTCGCTTTACAAATAATATCACAATTATCAACCTTACTATTATGAATTTTACGACAGGTATTAATGCGTCTCACTCACGAGGTCACAATTTTACTTTGTTGAATTTTTCAGCTATGGCATCTAATTATGCTATGATTCAATTATATAACGTAACTAATTCAAGTATTGCTCGAAATACATTTGTATCAAGTACGACCAATCAGACCGGAATCTGGCTTGATAATTCTAGCAGCAATAATATTTCTCTCAATAATTTCAATTTCTCAGCAGTTAGGGGTTATTCTATTTTGCTGGGATACACTGCAGCGTTTAACAATTCATTTGTAGGAAATACTTTCAACCTTTCCTCCTCGTCTTATGGGGTTTACGCTAATGGAACAGTTGACCAGGCTCAGTTTGTGGAAAATAAATTTGAAAGTACTTCCACTAGTCCGTTAATCTACTTTAGATATGTTACCGGGACAAATACCTTTCTGCGAGATTTATTTAATTCATCAAATTTCTTTTTTGAGATCACAAATAGTTCTCCGTCAACTTCGTTTACTCAAGTTGTAATCGATAGTCTTGTGAATCTAACAATTAATTCCATTAAAGACATTCAACTCTTGCCAGTATCATCTCGGCCTGCAGACCCTAATCACAAAGTAAATTATTCAGCCTACATTAATGTTACAAACACAAGTGCGGCAGGAAGTTTAGAATTTAACGTAACTTCTTCACCTGCTCAAATTGCAAGAGTTAGTAACCTAACCAACGCAATTTTCAGATATAACGGAAGTGAGTGGAGTAAATTAGCATTATCTTCTCCGGGAGTAAATTCAATTAATGCAAGTTCAAAGGATATTGTATCTGGCGTAATTAATGCAAGTACGGGGTGGGGTTTCTTTGGTGCGTTTGGTAATACTCCTCTTGCAAATGTAACTTTTATTTCACCAGAATTGTTTGACAATGTTTCTGCTGAGACCCTTAATGTTACAGCAATCAACGCATCAAATGTGTTTTACCGATATTTCAATGCAACTGAAAATAGTAGTTGGTTTAGCATGAATAATCCTTCTGGAAATTTTTGGAATGCTACAATAAATACATCAGGTATCGCCGATGGGTCGTACACGATTCGTATCAATGCTACCGATGGAGAATTGTACAACCTTACTGAAATAAGAAATGTAACATTTGATAGTACAAAACCAGCCGTTCATAGTTTAGCAGTTTCGGTTTCATCCACAGAAGTTACGTTAACTGTAAATTCAACTGATGCGCTTTCAAGTATGAGAAATTGCACCTATACGGGAGCAGGTAGTGGAACATTTAATTTTAGCAGTGGTCTATTTTCGACTACACCTGATGGTTTAACTCCAAGTACAGATTATATAGTTACTGTTACGTGTTTTGATACTGCAGGAAATGTTGAAACTAATTTAACTAACTTTACGACTAACGCTGCTGCTTCAAGTAGTAGCTCAAGTAGTAGTAGCGGCGGTGGTGGAAATTTAGGTGCATCTGGTGGAGTGATCTCGAGTGGAAACAATTACCGCAAAATGTTTTGGACTGTTCTCAATAAAGATGATATGGTTGAATTCAAACCAGCGACAAGCGATATTGATATAACTAAATTATCCGTTGAAGTGAGAGAAAAAGTGTGGAGTGCTTGGATGCAAGTAACGAAGTTAGATGCACTAGGTAATGATGTTGACAAATTTGTTGGATCGACGTATCAAACATTAGAAATTACTAAAGCACCAGGACTTAAAGATAATATCTTAAAGAATTCAAATATTGAGTTTAGAGTTACAAAGAAATGGCTCACTGATAATAAGTTAGATAAGTCTCAGGTGGCTCTGTTTAGGTGGTCTGAGGGGAAATGGAATGAACTTGCAACAACACAAGGTGCAGAAGATTCCTCATTTGTTGCTTACACTGCTTCAGCGCCTGGATTTAGTTATTTCATTATCGGAAGTCAACCAACTACTAAAGCGGCGCCAGCTGCAGAAAAAACGGATGCAACCGATAAAAAGGAGGACTTGCCAGATACTGCAAAAGAAGGTGACGCCGCTAAACAAGCAGCTACAGAGGAAACAAGCTCGACTTCTACAGCAGTTTGGTGGGTTGTAGGGATTGTTGTTATCTTGGCTGTTGTGTGGTGGTTTGTTGGACGACCTAAATCAGCATCAGGCAAGGGAAGGAAAAGATAAACTTTTCATTTAACTCTTTTTTTATTTTATTTTCATGTTCATTATTTTGCTTTCAATTGAATACGTCTTCTCGTGTTAGAAACATTTATATATTATTATTCCTTAGTTTTCTTCTAAGGGGGTTTTAGGTTATATGAAGACATCACAATTTACATCACTTGCTATCGCGGCTGTTATGGTCGTTGCTATTTTTGGTTTATTTTTTTATTCACAAAGTTCTACATCATCATTAGTTTCAACAGAACAAAATTTGCTCACAGGAGCTGCTGTTGGTTTGTCTGGCGGACAATCTGAACCGGCAGTAGGGATAACTTCTGTGGCGTCATGTAAGGCTACTGGCTTATTGTGGGGAATTGTTGGATTAGCAGCAATCATAGCAATTATTCTTGGTGTTATGTATTGGCGCAGAAGATCTGAATAATTTTTTTTAACTTTTTCTTTATTTTTTCATTAAAAGAATCCAGGAATGAAACGAAATTTTACTTTTTTGCAATATTCTTTATAATCAGGATCCATAAGAAGATGTCTCTCTTCTGTCATTGCTCTAAAAAAATATAATATTGACCAAAAACTCATTCCCCAAAAAAAGTACCAATTCATTACAGGTATCAATGTAATCCACCAGACTAAATTTTTACTAATATATGCTGGGTGTCGGATATAGGCATAAGGCCCTTTTGTGACAATACCTCTATTAGTTAAATTGGATGCTTTAAATCCAAGTGAAAATGTTGCAGCAAGATACACTAAGAATAACACAATAATTCCTATCCTTGCAATAATAGTTAATTCCATACTTCCAAATGAGGCATAATCATTTGCTCCCCAAGGGATATATTGTCCCACAATGCCATTAAAAGGAGGATAGCACAGCAATGTAACGACCCATCCAAAAATAGTTGGTTCAACTGATTTAACAACATTTTTTAATGATTTCATTTCAATACTATATCCTACCCCAAAAACGAACGTGTCTATTGCAAAAATTAACGTTAAAAAAAATGGATATGTCCATGAAAACCCTTGCCTGCTAATAACATTCCAATTACTAATAAAGAATTGAACCATTAGCGGAAGAAAAAAGAATTTTACTGCCATAAATAGTATTGCAACTTTTTCTTGATGAATTAGAGGGTATATCTTTCTACTAAATATTCCTTTTATACTTTTAGTACAATACCCAACAACATAAAATGCTTTATTTGTAGAAAATGATTGTACATTCATCATATAATACAGTGGGCTGAGTATAGTATATATTAAAAATAAACCCCATAAAGCGTCCCAAGCCTGATTAGACATAAATTGTTGATAAAAATGAATTTTTTCAAGAGTCCACAACCCACCTCCATACACGATAACATTTGAAAAATAAAGGTGGATTCCTCTCAACACCCTACTCATTCTTCTAACTCCAATTCTAGAACCTTATCAATTTCCTGTTGCATTGTTGTTTCGAAGTCGGATACTGTTTGACCTTCTTTTTTTTGATTATGTAACAAGTGTAAAAGATGTTTGATATTTTTTACATCAGTTTCATGTGAAAAAATTGTTTGCGAACCTATGTGTTCTTGAATTACCGCATTTTCAATATCTTTAGTATCCATAACAGACATACTTATTTCTTCAAATTCAGGAGAAAGTAATTTGGAAGTATTTCTCATTATAAAATACGCTTTCTTACTGTTTAAAATATCATAAAGTTCTTTATAGGGAATGTCAGTAACTTTTCCTGAAGCCAATGTTCCATGTAAGCGAAGAGTTACAATACAATTTTCGACATTGGTTTGTTCAAGTAATTCTCGTAATTCGAATTGCACTACCTCTACTGATTTATGTGAGCAATCAAAATTAATTTTCACATGATTCATGATTTCAATTGGAACGCTTCGTATATTCTGAGTTGTACCTTGTACATCAATAATGTAATAATTACCTTTACTATATTTCTCCATTTCTTGAAAATTATTTGGAAACAATGCACCAGTATAAGTAACAGTTCCAAAATCAGTTATTTCTTTTTTTGTTGGATGGTGGATATGCCCACCAGCATAATAATTAAATCCCTTTGGAAATAATGATATTGGTTGAGATTCCATGATTTGTAAATGTTCTGGAAGAAGTTCGGTAAGGGTTGTATGGAACATGAATATTTTATATCCCTCTTCCTTTTCTAGTGCCTCTAAACTTAAGTTTTCATAATACACTGAGTCTAACATCCCTTTTCTACCTAAAACTCCCGTTATTTTGGCACCAGTAGAAGGATCAGCAGTTATTTTCAATTCTAATTTTTTTGTTTCTTGATTAATTGTTCCTTTACATACATTTGTAAGAAGTCCCGCATTTTCAAGAACGTCAATCATTGTTTTTCCACTTGGTGAAAAATCATGCGAACCAGCAATAACATATAGTGGAATATTTAATTGTTGTAATTCTTTTAATTTTTTTGTAACTATTTTTAAAATATCCACTGAAGGTAAAGATGTATTAAACAAATCTCCCGCAAATAGAATAAAATCAACTTTTTCAATAACGCATTGATCGATGGTTTGCAAAAATGCTTTGGTAGAAAGTGAACGCATTTTTTCATCACGCCAGGATCCAAGATGTAAATCTGCAAGATGAGCGTATTTGAACGAATTCATAAAATGCTATAAAAGATAACTGTATTTATGCTTTGTTAAATTTGAGAAGTGGTATGAGAATAAAGAAAAATTAGATTAGCAAACCAGATTAGAAATTAACTCAATAATTTTTGTAATTCGCCACTCTCTGACATTTGTCGCATTATATCGCATCCACCAATGAACTTTCCTTCAATGTATAGTTGAGGAATTGTTGGCCAATTTGCGTAGTCTTTGATGCCTTGTCTGATCTCTTCGTTGCTTAACACATCAAATGTACCAAATTTAGCATTCAGTTGGCTTAGAACTGCCACTGATTGTTGACTAAATCCACATTGCGGTTCTTGCGGTGTTCCTTTCATAAATAAGAACACTTTGTTTGTTGTTACCATTTCACGTATTTGATCTTCAACAGTTTTTGTTTGTGTCATAGGAAGTTTAGTTTCTAAAGCAAGAGCATGTAATTCTTCTTTTAATTCTTCTTTAAGCGTTTCATATACTAGTCTATGCTGTTCAACTAATGACTGATCTTTAAATCCTGCCCATGTAACAATTGCTTTAAGATGAATTCCATCCTGGCGTGGATCTTGTATTTCAACTTGTGCGCCAGAAAGGCCTTGTTCGATTTTTTCTTTAATTTCTTGTATTGTTAACATAAGTTTAGAAATTGTGATTTCCTTTATAATTATTATGGAGGGTGGAATAGCTCCAGGATTCGTATTTTATAGTTATTTAACTCATCATAATTATCTTTTTTGAAGTTTCTTATGCAAAGCTTTATAAATTGGCAACTTACAAGATTGTTTACCTGTGAATTGTTACGGCAAGGAGGTTTCTTCTTGCAGAATGAAACACGTGGAGGTTATACTATGACTGATGAAGCAAAATTATTAGAAATTGTTGAAATCGCTCGAACGAGCGGTAAGATCCGAAAAGGGTCTAATGAAGCTACTAAAGCTATTGAAAAAGGAAGCGCAAAGCTTGTTGTATACGCTGCTGACGTGACTCCTAAAGAAATTGTGATGCATTTACCTTTACTATGTAAAGATAAGGAAGTTCCTTGTTTTGAAATTAGTAAGAAAGAAGATCTTGGTGCCGCAGCAGGATTACCTGTCTCAACAGCGGCAGTTGCAATTGTTAACGAAGGAGATGCCAAAGCCGCGCTAAAAGAAATAGCGAGCAGTGCGGGTTCAGATTAGGTGAATTATGGCCAAACCAAGCCAAAAAGGAAAATCTGGAAGTGAAGGCGGCAGTGGAGATGTACGTTTTAGTCCTGGAATTCCTGCAGAAGTTAAAGAAATAGTTGCAAGAGCTGGCAGTCGTGGAGAACTTACACAAGTAATGTGTCAAATTCTTGAAGGACGAGACCAAAACAAAGCGATTCGTCGTAATGTAAAGGGTCCAGTTCAAACTGGCGACATTTTAATGCTTCTTGAAACTGAAATTGAAGCACACCGTACTGGTGGACGACGCAGAGGGCGTCGTTAATAGGAGGATCAAAAATGCCTAAATGCACATTTTCAGGAGAAACGATCAAACCCGGAACGGGAATGATGTATGTTCTTAAGGACGGAAAGGTTCTATGGTTTAAGAATTCAAAATGTATGAAAAATCATCTTAAATTGAAGCGTAAACCAATGAATACTCGCTGGACACAAGAGTATAGAATCAAAAACAAAAAACAATAAAAATGTCTTTTTTTATTTTTAATATAATATCTTTTTTGAAAAAAGAAAACACATTTGAGGTGAATATATCATGATTGAAAGAACATTAGTATTACTAAAACCAGATGCTGTACAACGGGGAATTTGTGGAGAATTAGTTTCTCGATTTGAAAAATCAACACTAAAAATCATTGCGTTAAAAATGGTGTATGCTGATGAAAAAACAGCTGGAACTCATTATGCAGATGATGAAGAGTGGTTAATTAGTGTTGGAACTAAAACTAAATCTTCTTACGAAAAGAAAGGAATTGAAGTCTCTGAGACCGAGAAAGAAATTGGTCAACGTATTCGAAAACAACTAATGGATTTCATATCAATGTCGCCATCAATGGCAATGGTTCTTGAAGGACATAATGCAATTGCTAAGGTAAGATCAATTGTTGGACCAACAGCACCAAGTGGGGCTCCACCGGGTACTATTCGTGGTGATTATTCAATTGATTCATATTCACTTGCAGATAATTCAGGTAGACCCATTCAAAATTTAATTCATGCATCAGATGCAGTTGAAACTGCAAAAAGAGAAATCAAAATTTGGTTTGATGAAAATGAACTTCATCCATACAAACGTGTTGATGAAGATTTAATTTACAGAAAAGTTGAAAAGTAAGTACCTTAGGGAGGAAAATAATCACAATGGCAGAAAAAATGGTTGACCGCGTTTTGCGGCTTATGAAATCACCACAAAATATTCGTAATATTGGCGTTTGCGCACATATTGATCACGGTAAAACGACATTCTCAGATAATTTATTATCTGGGGCAGGTATGATGTCTGAGCATTTGGCTGGAAAAGCACGTATGCTTGATTTTCATGAAGACGAGCAAGAAAGAGGAATTACTATTGATAGTGCATCCGTTTCAATGGTACATACTGTTGGTGAAAAAGAATTCTTGATCAACTTAATTGATACACCAGGTCATGTAGATTTTGGCGGAGACGTGACCAGAGCTATGCGAGCTGTCGATGGCGCAATCGTACTGGTGTGCGCTTCTGAGGGTCCAATGCCACAAACAGAAACGGTACTTAGGCAGGCACTTAGAGAACGTGTTCGACCTGTATTGTTTATTAATAAAACCGACCGACTAATTAAGGAACTAAAATTGACTCCGCAGCAAATGCAAGAGAGATTTGTTAAGCACATTATGCAAGTTAACAAAATCATTAAGGGTATTGCTCCACCAGAATATAAGGAAAAATGGCAAGTAAGTATTGAAGCAGGAACTGTTGCTTTTGGATCCGCATTTCATAATTGGGGAATTTCGTTGCCGTATATGCAGAAGAAAGGGATTTCATTTAAGGAAATAATTGATGCATATAGTGAAGGGGCCTCTGAAGATGCAGTTAAAGAATTAGCAAGAAAAGCTCCAATTCATGAGGTAGTTCTTGATATGGTAATTGCACACAACCCTAGTCCAATAGAAGCGCAAGTTTACAGGATTCCTAAATTATGGCAGGGAGATTTGGAATCTACTGATGGAAAAAATCTTATTGCCTGTAATCCCGAGGGCCGTACATTTTTTGTTATTACTAAAGTGGTAGTTGACCCGCAGGCCGGAGAAATTGCTGCTGGAAGATTGTTTGGTGGTACAATGCGTAAAGGAGATGCAGTGCGTCTTAATCTAGCAAAATCTGATGCACGTATCCAGCAAGTATATATTTACAATGGAGCAAAGAGAGAAATTGTTGATAATGTTCCAGCAGGAAATATTATTGGTGTTGGTGGCCTTCGTGCAGGAGTTCCGGGTGAAACTGTAACAACTGATGGTGCTACTGAACCTTTTGAGAAAATAAGTCATATTTTTGATCCAGTTGTAACTAAAGCAATTGAAGCTAAAAAACCCGCAGATTTACCTAAGTTGATTGAAGTTCTTCGTCAAGTAAGCAAAGAAGATCCAACAATACAAATTGAAATCAATGAAGAAACAGGTGAACATTTGATGCATGGTATGGGTGAATTACACTTAGAAGTTATTGAACAACGTATCATTAAAGAAAAAGGTGTTGAAGTAAAAACATCTCCTCCTATTGTTGTGTACCGAGAAACAATTACTAAGCAAAGTCCTGAAGTTGAAGGAAAGTCTCCTAATAAACACAATAAATTGTACTTTGTTGTAGAGCCTTTGGAGCAAGAAGTTGCAACAGCTATTAAAGATGGAAGTTTACCAAGCGGAAGATGGAAAAAGAAAGATAACGATTCCATTGCCGTGTTACGGGATCTTGGATGGGATACAAAAGTTGCGACAAAAGTAAAGGGGTGTTTTGAAGGAAACATGCTGGTTGATAGAACTCGTGGTATTGTTCAAATTAATGAGATTATGGAATTAGTCTTAGATATGTTTGAGGACGTCATGAAAGCAGGACCTCTTGCTAAAGAACCTTGTTTGAACGTAAAAGTAAGTTTAATGGATTGTACTTTACACGAAGATGCAATTCATCGTGGTCCATCTCAGATGTATCCTGCTGTACGTGAAGGAATAAGGGGCGCACTTATGCAAGCTTCTCCAGTTCTGTATGAACCATTGCAAGTCATGCGCATTGAAGCCCCTACTGACTATGTGGGTGAAATCTCAAAATTGGTTAGTAGTAAGCGCGGTCAATTGCTTGAAATGAATCAAGAAGGAGATTTAACAATCGTACTTGCAAAGTTACCTGTTGGTGAATTATTTGGTTGGAGTAACGATCTTCGCAGTGGAACTGGTGGCAGAGGTAATAGTTCATTAGTTGACCAAACGTTTGAAAAGTTACCTGGTGAACTACAGGAAAAAATCAGAAACCAGATCGTTCAACGAAAAGGATTAAGCCAAGGTTCACTTGGTGCATAATTTTTTCTTATTTTTATTTTTTTAACAATTAGAGAAAGAGGTTTAAAACAAAATGGAATACATGAAGACAGAATATTTAGCTAAATTACATAATGGAGATCTCGGGTATGTTGTCGGACAACTAAATCCCATCATTGATGCATTTGAAACCGATCGAAATTTTAGAAAGGAACCTGCATTAATAGTGGGATTCCATAGAAATGGAGATGGCCTTTATGATATGATACGATCCGTTCAGCAACGTGACATATCAATAATATTTGAAAGAAGAGTAATGCGTCATCCTGCTTCAAAAACTAAAGACTAATTTGGAGTTTGTCACCAATGTTTATTTTTCCTTTTGATTCTTCTTCTCCTAGTTCAATTACATAAGAGGCTTTTTGTTTTGATGTCCAAAACGTAAATGGGGAGAAATTCTTTTTCATTTCAATTACAGTTTTTGTTTCATCTAAAAGAACTACTTCTATTGGATAAAATACAAACCACATATGAAGTGCTGCCTTTTTTGGTTTGCTAAACATGAAAATAGCATTATTTTTTAATCTACACATTAAACCTCGCATTTGTTGCGATTTGGTAATACAATGTAGTTCCCCTTCTGATATTGCCTTTTTTCCTGTTATGTTATATATCATTGAATTTCCAGATATCATCTCCAATATAATGGATGTTTTTTATTACTTTCCCTTGTTTTTGGTCCATGATCTCATCTGAAGAAAATAAAGCAATCCCTACTGAAAGGGGTTTTTCGTGAGTTTGATCTACTATGACTATTGGTTCGTGAGGTTGGATGTCATCTTCAACATCTGTAACGCCAGGTCGCATGATGTCTGCACCATTTATGACAAATTTTATTGCACCCATATCTATTGTGATTTTTTTAAGGACAACATTTTTTTGTAGATATTGAAGTGTTGGTACCAATTTTTCTTGATAATAGAAAAAAGAAGGAATGTTATTAATAGAAATAATTTTAGTATTATTTTTTTCCTTTAAAATACACTGATCTTTTTTAGTCAGTTCTATTCCAACATCCCTTGCTACATCTTTAGATTTAAGCCTGGTTTGTTTCATTAGTATAATATTTCAAAATGTAATCCACCAATTTTAAATTTGGCCTTATTTACAAGAGGTTTTGTTCCTAAATGAATCAATTCCCCATTTACAATTGTTCCAGTACCAGACGTATCTTCAAGAACATATTGGTTTTTTTTCCAAAGGAGCACGGCGTGACTCGATTCTCGAATGTTGGTTTCTCCACGTCTACGATCCCTATATGGACTAACTAAAAATCTATTACCCTCCACCATAATGGGAACTTTTCTTAGGATCGTTCCAAATGTTTTGATATCTTTTGCTCCCGCCTGTCCAATAATTATTTTTGATCCTTTAATTGAGAAGTGTCGAACCCCTCCACCTTTACAAGTTACTAATAATTGAGCTTTTTTCCCAAATTTTCCTTTTCTTACAGGTAACACTGCCGTAATTCCCATTTTATCACCTTTTTTCTATTTTATTATATCCAAGCCAAATTAGGATTCCTAACGCAAAACCAAGTAATATAAATTTCAAAATATCATTTGCATGTTGCCAATATCTTATTGTTCCATATAAAATAATTAGTACCGCGCCTCCTAATATTCCATTAGCAACAAGATCTTTGCGAACAAAGAATGAGCCAAACACTCCTAATACTCCAGCTATAATACTTACAATGAATACAATTTTATCATGTTTAGTTCTATCTTGTTCAAACTCGTCATAACATTTTTTTGAATCACGACAATGTGTCTTTGAAGGTGTAGGATGCTCAGGCGATGCTGATTCTAGCCAAGATCCACCTGCTGATTCACAGCTGCTTTTATTTTGATGAATAAAAGGATCGCGCAGACAATAATCATCACGTTCGGGTCCTTCATGGAATACTTCTATTCCATATCCAATAAAGAATGCAAATATGATTGCTATGGCAATTGCTAAAATTACTTTTTTCGTTTTCATATCTTTTGTAATAGATTACTTAGTTTTATATCTTTTGTTATAACCGATAGGTTTATATTCAATATAATATTACTTCTTAACATGAAGATGTTAGATAAGTTACGATTAAGTATTACCAGTCCAGCTACGTTTTTTAAAAAAAATAAAGAAAAAAGTGTTATTAATGCATTTACGTTTCTTGCATTATGGAGTATTCCGGGAATTATTCTTGGCGCAATTCTTAACCTTGTTTTTGATGCATCACTTACATCTTTATTGGGTCTTCCTCAAACGTATGGTGGGTTGGATGGTGCATTATTTACAATTATCTTTATTCCGTTAATATATTTGTTTGGGTTAGGTTGGAGTTTTGTAAGTGCAGGCATCCTTCATATTTGGATTCTTATATTTGGCGGTGATGATGTTTATAGTAAGAATTATCAATTATCAGTTTATTCAGATTCCATAATTTTTTTGTTTGGATGGATCCCTTTTATTGGAACAATTGCCTGGTTTTATTCAGTGTACGTTCTTATCGTTGGAACAGCTACGATTCATAAGAATATCAGTATGACAAAAGCAGTCTGGATGTTTGTAATTCCTTTTGCTGTTTTTATGTTACTTGGAATGTTATTGCTGGGCTTTGCTTTAATGATGATGGTGGGTTCTGAGAATATGGCTGGTTACGCATTTACACAGTATTTTTGATTTGGTTAGCTAATATTCTTTTTATTCAACTAAGATTCCAAGTTTTCCCGGCATTGCGCTTTTGGCCTTGGTATCATCACTAGTATCGCCGGAAATTATATTTATAGAACAATTAAATTCTTTTTCTAGAAATGTTTTTGCTTCTTGCATTGTTTTCAATTCTTCTTCTGGTGTTAAAACAAACCCTGGAAGTTTAGAGACATCTTTAACAACACCTTGCACAATTTTACTTACTTCTTTTCCTTTCATTTTAAGGGATTCTACCTCAAGGACTTTTTTCATAATTTCTCCCATATTTCGTGTAATTGCAATTTCTCTTTGTAGTACTTCAAATACTTCATAAAGCCAAAATTTTGCTGTAAACAATGTATATTTTTTTGGTTGTGCAATATTTGCAAATTGAAGAACGTTGCGCATGCTAGCAATGGTGTTTCGCACAAGAGCTTCCTTTGCGTCTTCTTTTGAACTTATTAGAGATTTGTTTGCCTTTGGCCATGTACTTACAGAGCAA
>CAYOOY010000021.1:0-16428 GCA_964405725.1 uncultured Methanosarcinales archaeon
CAACAGGATGAAAGCAGAACTTTTCACCAGAACCAGGAAAACACGTATATGTTCTAGATGTAGCAGAAACTTTCTGACCACTTTTTTCATACAACCCATATTTCTTTTCAAGATCTTTCTTTTTTGCTCTCGCTGCAAGTTCACCAACATCACCTAAACCGTATGCAGTTGCTGCATCATCTTTCTTTTTAGCAGCTGCAATTAAACACTTACCATCAGCGCAGCCACCGCCAATATTAAAAGATGCCTTTTTAGGTTTACCAACATTGTATATAGATACTTGTTTATATTTTCCAGAATCTATTCTATCATTTAATGTTTCCCAACTTTTGTCTTCTAAAGAATCTTTGTCTTTTGTGTATTGAATTGCCCCTTGACTGACCTCTCTCCCTCCAAGGTAGCACCCACCATCAGCTTCACACGAACAAGCACCATTGTAACAGTTCCATTGTGATCTTTTGAAACTATCGATCACATGCCCTCCTTTTTTATATTCCCAGACTAATTCAGGTTTCTTAGGAGCAACTTTAGGTTTTGGTTTAACTTCTTTCTTAGGTTTAGGAGCAACGTATGCAGGTTTGGTTTCTTTTATTTCTTCTTCCTTTTTTTCTTCTTGTACAACTTTTGTAGGTTTAGCAGTATTTATTGGATCATAAAATGATCCAGCATTATCTAAATCCCCAGCTCTTTGAAAAATACTACCACTCCCCACCTCAATATTCTCATAAACATCATCAGCTAGTGATTTTGCAAAAGGTGTCTTCGCTTTCTTTTTTGGATCAAATACTTTTTTTAATCCAGATCCTGCTGGAACATACATTCTGTTATTCTTATCTACATATACTTCTTTTCCTTGATGCTTCCCCCAATATTTGTACTTTTTAGGGTTAAGTTTCGATGATGAAAATGTTGCATCACCAGCCAAGTTGCCAAATGCTTGACCCGCTAAATTACCTGAAATGTCTATTCCTATCTCTATTCCCTGAGCTTCAAAGGATTGTGTCTCAAGTTCAACAAACTGCTCACGAGAAGGAACTTCAAACACTTTACCTCGTTCAAACACAACTCCAGCATATCCACATTCATCTTCTACACAGATACATCCTTTTCCTTTTGAACTACATGCCCACTCTTCTTTGTAGTAGTGAGGTGGGACATTATTTTCCTGGTCTTTTTGAACATTTGATTTTACAAAGAAATTTCCAACCTTACAAAAGAACCCACAATCTTCTGGAGCTGCAATTGCAAAACTAGCTAGTAAGAAGATGAATAGTACACATCCCATCACTACTTTTTTGTTCACCATTATATGAAATATTTTATTGTTATTATAGTTATCCTTATTGTGCATCTTGTGTATCTCCCACTGTAGCGTCAGGCGTTGGTGTATCTGCTACAGGGGTGCTTGTTGGTGTAGGCTGAGTTGGAGTTGTTGGCTCATTTGGTGCTGGCGGTTTTTTACTTAGATCCACAGTTTCATCTTGCGCTTTTTTGCCTGAACGCACCACATCTGAAATCTTTATTTTTTCTGCTTGCTTACAGTACGGAGATTGATCGTTGAAAAAGCTATCATTTGCTTCATATTGTTTGTATGTACTTACGATACTATCTACAAACCCAAGCATTTTTGTAAAGAAAGCTGCAACTTTACACGCGGTAACTGCTCCCTTTCCCACAGTACAAGCGGCAAGACAAACACCAAATTCAATGGCAGTTACAATCAATCCTATTGGAGACCTTAGTCCGGATTTTATTTGCTTTCCAATTGCTGATAATCCTCCCATTCCAAGGATATCAAATGCTGGACCAAGGAAATATTGACACAATTGTAAATCGTATAATTTATCGCATCCTTCAAGTGTTGCAATTCCTTTTGGAATATCGTTTGCATAGCATAAAATCTGTCGGCATTTTATTTCACGCCATTTATTTAAGTTGTATACAATGCCTGAGGCACATAAACCTAGGAATGATACATACATATTTTCATGAAGTGAGCTTGCGGGATTTCCTAGGACTCCACGAAGAGACACGAGATTATATGCATCAAGGACTAATTTTTGCCACCTACCATACCATCCGGCTTCAGAACTGATGTCGAATCCTGCATCGTCTTCTTTTTTTCCTGCACCATATCCGCTTGGATTACAATTAATTACTTGTAAGACTTGTTGAATACCTTCAACAAATACCAAAGAAGGTTTAGTTGACCCCTGTCCTGTGGCACAGGCCAATATACCTCCTGCTTTTGCTGGAGGGATAAATGTGGTAGCCCCGGAAATAGCATCTCCTATTGCAGTAATAGCAGTATCGACTGTAACAATAATACCAATAATTTTTTCCATCAGAGCAACCCACTTTAATGCTTCATTAATATCACCGATCACGCCAAAGAAACCGCCAAATACCGATTCTTTAGCCTCTGTAAGACGATCTTCAAGGGCTGATTCCATTGAATTTTTAGCAGCTGCAGAAAAGGGAACTTCGATTTCTACATCTTGAACTTCAGGTAAGCGTACAGTTTTTGTACCAAGTGCCGAAAATATGCGTAATTGACACGAATATTTGAATGTTTTTTGATTCTCAGATACGCCAAGAAAAGTGGGATTTTCATTAACATTAAATTCAAGCATAATAATCGGAGCGGGATTTGATTCGCCTTTAGCACTTACTCCACCATATAGTAGACTTCGTTTAAGAGTTGGACCAGATGGATCAAGTTCTTTACATTGCTGTAATCTAATATCCTTTGCAACAGCATTATTGTTATTACTTTTCAAAAAAATACTCACAGGCATACGCATTGGAACTTTTTCAAGAGCTCCAGTATCAATTGCATCCCCCTGTAATTCTTGTCGTGCTATTTCCCAATAATCTGGTTGCAAGTCATCGTCTGTTTCACTTACATCTATATTATAGGTACCTGCAGTGCCTGCAGCATTTTCTAAATCACTCAAGGTTGCAGGATTTCCTGCAGTATCAAGAACTTCAATTTTTAACGAAGCTGCAGTAAGTGGGCCAGTGCGAATCTCTGCTGTATCAAACACACACTCATACGTACCTTCAACTTCTTGTGTACATAAATCATCTCTAAATACCGCGATACCTTCATCTTCGCCAAAATGATCTGCAGGATAAGTTACTTTAGCATCATTGATTAATTCTTTACCATCAATTTTGACAACAAGACCATTTGTCTCTTTTATTGTCATCTTAAAACGTAATTTATCTAAACTTTGAAAAAATGTAGTTTCACCTGCATCACTTAATCCTTCAATACTCATACTCTCAACGATAGGCGCCGTAGTATCACTAATGTATTTTACTGGTTTAATTTCAGCTGGGTTACCAACAATGTCATGTAGTTTACTTAGAGATAACGAAATACTCTCTCCTTCGGGTAACGTAATTGCAAGATCCCAGTAACACGAAAGTTGATCATCTAATTCTGCACAGTTATCAGGTGGCTGCGCTGCTGATGCTCCAAATGAACTTAAATCAAGAGCGAACCCTTCTGGAATAATTCCTACACCCGTATCTGTTGCAATTGCATAAAAACGTGTACCCGTACTGCCAATAAAAGAAATATCCGCGTCCGTAAATTTAGATCCAACTTTAACAATTTGAGGAGACTCTGTATCTTGCGCTGGCTCTTTTAGAAATGTTTCAGTAATAGAGTTTCCTTTGGTATCTACTGCCGTAATTGTAAATTCTAATGCTTCAGTTAAAGAAGGAGTAATTGTTATGTCTTCCCATCCACACGACCATAATCCATCTTCGAGTGGATTTTCAATACATACTGCGGGACCGGGAAATGTTGCACTTGTTGATTGCGCTGTAACTGATGAAAGACCACTTACATCTTTTATATCAATATAAATCAAAGTTGATTTTGGTGTTACACCAATAAATTCATCTAACTCAGTTAAATTCAAATTAAGAATTTTTGGAGCAACCCCATCATAGAAAAAACTTACAGGCTCACTAATTATACTATGGCCAACTGTATCTGTTACTTTTATTTTAAGAATTTGTTTTCCTTCGCCAACCAATTGTCCTGTAAGAATCCCATTTGTTCCTGCATCTGTTTTAAAATCATATGAAGCAGCGCCCGCAGCATCTAATTTTTCAACTACGGTGCCATTATTTGCAATGATTTCAATGGTACCAAGACCACCTGCTTGCGAGGAATCAGAAATATCAGTGATACTAAAATCAAGATGAACTTTGCCTGCACTATCCTGTGTCACACTGCCTTCTTCAAAGGTAATAGATGGTTTTGATGAATCAATGCTAACTGTTGCTTCAGCTGATTCCAGTACAACAGGACTTCCAAAATCATCTATCGTCGAATATTTTACATGAAACGTAAATTGATCAACATTTGAAGGATCAGGCACTTTAGAAATTTTACTACAAACTACACCTCCAACACCAACCTCACAGTCATCAAATGAGTCTGCACTATTCCCACTAATCAATGCAACATTTGATGTATCAACTGCAGTATCTGTTCCAATTAATGTAGCTTGTACTGACCAGATATCGCCTGGAATTACAAATCCTTCAATTCCTGCTTGTCCTTCGTTTTGTGTAATGCTAATTGCTGCAGCTAAACTTTGAGCTGAGAAAAATGGAATTCCAATAACTAGACAAATTACGAAAAGTGCCGTTATTTGGTTGTGTGCGGTTTTCATTGTTGTATTTTATTAGGTAAATAGTGGTTGCAATTTTGAGTAGAGTCTAGGGTCCGAGGAGAGATTTCCTAATTGGCCTTGCACTTGTAAATCTTCAGAGACTATACCTGGCACCGGACGAGGTGAATCTTGACAAGTTGAGAGGAAATCGGAATCTGCCCAGCCTAATTCTAATTTCAACCCACTACATAATTTTTGATTTGACTCTATTGAAGGATGTACATTCGTTAAATCTTGACCAAGACCAAAGAAGGTGATTTTCTTAGAACCGTATACCATTTCTGGTGTTATCTTAAGATACGTTGCCGGTGAGTTCCAGTTTGTATTTGCAACCATTGATTTCTCTAACACAGTTTCAGGCATGTCAAAACATTCTTCTTTATCTGAAATAACAATACTATAATGAAAACAACGTGTATCTTTTGGAATTACAATAGGAGTATTTGCAACAGTCATTATTCTTACTTCATACAAACCTGGGATTAAATCAAGTGTTCCTTGTGAATTACCTTGCAAGGTGGCTGCCGTGGTGAATGTTTTTCCAGGTGACCCATCAAAATCTGAAACTCGTTTCATGGTAATTGTTGATTCTTCAACGTCTGTTGGCTCAATTGCATTATTTACAAAATAGTATTCATGAGATAAGGAGAAACTGCCATTTACATCAAATCGATATATGGGCGCGCCCAGAAATTGGGTTCCTCCATCAACAAAGCAGTATCTCTTCGTTGATTTATCGCAATTAATACTATCGCTAAATGGGGCATACGAAGTATATTGGCAGGCAAGAGGTGTCATACATTTTTGCATGTCTTTCTTGCGCACATCAACATTAATGGCAACTTTTGGATGAATGTAAGCGCCTGTAACGATAGCCCCATTACTTTTCTTAATTTGAGTGCCAATAGTTTGTGCATTAGTTTTATATTTATAAGTATCAATAGGAAACGAGGATCCAATAAATGTATCTTTTAACACATGAATTGTACCACCATACGCAAGAGGATACGCTGTTTCTAATACTCCATTAGCATCAGTAACACCCATCTGACATGTTCCTTGGTTTGGCATTTCAAAATCAACTTTTACATCTTTTTCAGGCAAATCAGTTTTACTATTAATTACAACTAATCTTAAAGGAGCACTAAGAGCCTGTGATGTATCACATGAAATACTTGGAAGCGCCGCGGCAGATTGGACAAACTCTTTTCCTCCTATTCCCGGATTGTTATTACGAATATTAGATTCAAGCGCGAAGACAAAATTATATCCTCTTCCATTAAGAGCAAAATCATCTTTAAGCGTTACCATAACGGGATAACTTAAATCATAATTTGCACGATATTCTTGCATTCCAAAATTTAATACGTCTAATGATGCAAAAGTTGAAGTTGGTTTAATGGTTCCACCTTGTGAATTCATTTTAAGATATGGGTTCCACGATGGAAAGAAATCAAAATGAACTCCCAAATCCTGAGCACCATTAAGTGTTAATACCATATTATCAAGCATTTTTTGTGTAAGAACTCCACTTTTTGCTAACGGTGCATCTGAATAATGAAAATTACTACTTCCTGTCATTCGAAGCATAGGGACATATGTTGTAAGAAGTGTGCCAAGCTGTTTTCCCACTCGATCTTCCTGCCACGACAAAGCTGAAAATAAACCAAAACTAACACCAGTAGTCGGAGGAAGTTTATCTCTATCTTGGCCAGAAAACATCATAATGATTTCAAGAGCTTGACGTTCAAGAAAACTATGATTTTCTTGCGCTTGTACAAGTAGTTCAGCAACTTCATAATAGTGTTTTAGTTTTACAGGAACACCAACTGTGAATTCACGAAACGGTTGAACTGCATCACCACGCTGTACTTTCATTGGCATTTTTAATGTCACTCGCACACCATCATCAAGTGCCCATACAGTTGCATCTTTTGTTCCTGCTCTTTGAAAAACAAAGCCCTGTGCATCAAAGCCAGTATAATTTTGAAGACAGCTTTCAATATTTTTTAGGATAAATCTTTCAATTTGAGCTTCAATACTTGCTTCTCCTCCATCTTGACTATGTAAAGGCGGTTTTTTAGTTGAAAACACGATGTTTTTTTGAGAATTTGGGATTCGATTGTAATGCCAATACGGAATTCCTAAAGATCCAAGTTTTACTCCCTCTGAATCAGATGGATCAAATTCATCTATGTCCAAATCAAGCGATTGAATGTAGCCACCCTGCTCACCTGCAATTATTAATCCCTCTTCAGCAGTTTGTGACAAACAATCTTCAGTAAAAGCAGAAATAGGGCGAAAACTTTGAGTACCTTCTTGTGTTGCACGCTCAACTTCGGCAGTTAATTCAAGTTTAGTAGCAGAAGACGTCATATACATAACACCACCTATGATCATAATTATTACTATGCCAATAATGATAAAAATAGTTACTTGTCCCTTTTTTGCGCTAAACAATACAACATCACCCTTTTATAGAGGATAGTTAAGCAAGGTTTGTTTATAAAGGTTTGCGTGATCTGAGACGATTGATTGTAATTAATTTGTGCTTCCAAACCCACATCGAGAATATAATGTACCAAAAGGATTGTTACTACAATCTCCTTTTTCGTTAAATGAAGCGAAATCAACATTAATTGAATCTATTTCTACAGTTTCTCCTTGTGTTGTTTTCATTCTAATTGTGTTGTTGTTTTCATCAATAATTCTTCCTGCAAATGCTTGTCCTGCAACGTTTTTAATACGAGTCATTTTACCGGGCGTAGGTGTTTTTTTAGTAGTAGCTTGAGGAAAATCAATATTACGTTTCTGAATTCTAATTTTTTTACCATCTGTAGAAATAAGATATACATAATTTGCATCCTCTGCCATATAACGCCCTTTCTTTTGAGCCCCGTTAAATCCAGTGATAGTAAAAGGATCACCTCTGCGAACACCATAAGAAACAGAAGCAGAAGTTGTTTTTTTAATTCCAGATAGATCTAATTTATTTTTTTCAATAACTATGTTCCTACCAGTTGAATCCTGTAACATTATTTTTGTATCTGATTGTCTAATGAATGTCCCTTTTATTGGTTTCCCATTATGACGAGGAATTTCTACATAAACCGACGGATTTAATCCACTTTGAGAACTGGATTGTCTAATGGTGTCTAAATTTAATCGAGAATTTGCGTGTTGCACAGAATTTCCAAATTCGTCTTGTAAGTGTACAATGGAGTTATCCATTTTAACTAATCTTCCACGAAGTTTTTTACCACCTTTAGTATTTACAGTAATATGAGATCCAGGAGAAGGTGCTCTTTTTCTGATTTTTACTCTCCTTGAAACTAAGTTAATTATCTTATTTACATCTCCACTTTTTATTGCATCAAGATTATCAGAATCAATGTTGGCTGCAACCTGTGATGTTTTTTCAGCTTCTCGTGTAAATTCTACTAAATCTTTTAAGCTCCCTTGACCTAGCTGAGAAGGAGAGGATGTTGCACGTTGTGTAACAGCAGGTTTTCTAGCAGTTCCAATAGGTATTACTTTGTCTGCTGAAGAAGATGGAGTTACTTGAGGGGGTGTTGAAGATACACTCTTTGTTGGATCAAATATTTTCCATGGTTCTTTTGGATCCATGCCATATTTTGAAAATATTTTTTGTTGTTCTTGTGCAAATTGTGCATCAGTAAGTTTTTTTCCTTTAGTTGCTTCATCAAGTTCTTTTAATGCTTTACGTACCCCATCACCAAATGATTTTCTCTCCCTTGTGACAATAATTTCAGCAACGCCAATACCATCTGCCAGTTTGTTTGTTAATAAAGGGGTTTGCGAATCAAATAAATGTTTATTCTTTGCATGATGCTCAAGAACAATTTTACGAGCTCTTGCCTGATCTACAGGATCAATATAAACTAAACTATTATCAATTCTAGAAGCATATTTTTCTTTTTCCATAACCGTCTTCATTCTAAATTTAATGCCTTGTGCGTCAAGATCTTTTCCCAAATCACTCATAAATTTGGGTGCACCATCTGCATCTGCAAAATTCATATAAATTCGGCTCTCATGCTTATTGCCCATTTTTGGTGTATTTTGAATGTATACCCAACCAGGTACGGCTTCCATTTGAAGATGTTCAAGTTCAAATGAGTTTGGGTTTTGCCATTCTTTAGATAGAGTCCCAGTAAAACTGGTTTTATCTCTATATTTCCCATAATAATGTCTTTGCAAATCTTTACCTGAAAGTTCACTTGGTGCATCAAGCATTGAACGTAATTGTGTTTGATCTAATGCAGGTGATGCTGCAATACGTGCTTGCGCTATATCAATTACTTGTGCGTCTCCACTTGACGACACTTTTGCAATATCATCAAAAGATCCGTCAACATTAATTTGCCACACACCACAATTTTGTGCAGCACCAAAGCCAACTAAATTTCCTACAGCTGCGCCAACAGCATTTCTAAAGGTACATGGACTTTGATACATGTCATCGAATTGATTCTTGCGAATGTCATGAACACGCCCCTCTTTTTGAATACGAACAAAATCTCCGTCTGCACCTCGATATTCATCAACGAAACTACCTTTAATTTTGTTGCCATCAGCGCCAACAAAGTCTATTGTTTCTCCACGCTTTAATGGTAGAGGATCTTTTACTGGATTAAATTGGGTAGAACTTTCACCACTTACTTTTCGTCCCAAAACATCAACATCATCTACGAGATTTTTCTCAATTGATTTTAATTCACCACCTTCGGTATAATGTAGGTATTTACCATCTTCACTATGATATATTGGCGCGGTAACAGACCCATCAGATTTTACTATTTTTATCGTATCGCCTTGTTGAACACCTTTTGCTGCTTCATAAGATTTCCCACGTGCAGTGATTTCAATTTTGTTGCGTGTAAACTTGTGCCGCTTCCCAGCGTTATCAACAATAACTAATGTTTGATCGTTACTTCGAAATACGCGACCACTAATTGTCTCACCATTTGCAACTATATCAATTATTTCATCTTTTCCCAAATCGCCAACAGAAGATGAAGTTGTACGAACAGAATCAATATCAAGACCCACAATACGATGATCCCTAATATTTCCAGATGAATCTATTAATCTTAGATTATCACCATCAACCCCGAGAAGTTTTCCTTCGATAGATCTTCCAAGTTTAGATTGGATTTTAATATTCGAATTTGGTGGAATAGTAGTTGATCCTATTTTGTTAGAAGATGAAACAAGATCACTTGGTGCGCCTTTTGAGATAGGATTATATTTTTGTTTGAATGCATTTGATGAGGGGATATTCATTTGAATCTGAAAAACACCGCAATCGCCGCTTGCTAATCCAACCAAATTTCCAAATGCAAACCCTGCGGCATTTGCAAGAGAACATGGCCCTTTCTGCCAATTACCAATTTCATGTTTAGCTACCCAATTAATTCCTTCATCAGTTTCAACACGAAGATACTTTCTCCCATCTTGAAATTGAAATTCATCAAGATATTTCCCTGCTATTTTTTCTCCATCTTTTCCAAGAAGTTCTATTGACTCACCATATTTCATTGGTAAAAGTTCAGCTTCAGGGAGTGGAGTTCCAGGATAATTCTTATGAGGAAATCGTGGATCAACACCCAATTCTTTAAATTTATCATGAGAGATTTTCAAGAACTCATCATTTGAGAGAGGTTTTCCTTCAGTTGCCAATTTGATTTCTCGAAGTGCGCGTGCACGAACACCACCAAAGCTATCATCAGTCCATGCGTATGGTTCAGCCCCACCAGCAATACCTTCTCTAATTTGCTGTGTAAACTGAGGGGTTTCAGAATCAAACAAATGTTTTTTTCGTGAATGTAAATTTTCTAAAATTTCTCTAGCCGCCCCTTCCTGTCCTTTTTCAGCATATAGTACAACCGGATCCACACGTCTTCCATACTCTAATAAATCATTGTTTGTTTTCATTGCAAATGAGATTCCAGCTTCATCAAGGGCCCTACCTAATTCTGGCATAAATTCAAGCGCAGCTTCGGGATCTTTTATATTGAGATAATAACGATAGATTCCGCGTTTTTTTAGTGGTCCAATCTCAATATTTCGTAAATATGTATATGCCCCACCATTACCATAAGGGTTAACAGTCATATGAGAAGGTGAAGAGTCACGTAAACGATTAGCATGGGTGTCTGGGAACCAGCCCTCAATTATGTTAGTAGATTCACTTTCTGTTTTCGCATTATAATTGCCATAATAATGCCAGAATAAATCATCTTCGTCGCCTAGTCTTCCGGTGGAAGATTGGACTAATTCATCTGGAACATCATCAACACTTTTTCGAATACTATTAACGTCTGAAAGTTCCGAGGGAGGAAGTATTGGCACATCACTTACTGGTTTGGCCAACCGTCTACCGTCTAAAAGTTCATTTGCCCATACGCCAACTTCTTGTCCATTGTGTTCAATGTAAATTGCTCTTCCTTGGTTAGGAATTATTTCTTCACGAAGATATTTTCCAGTAACTTTACCATTATTAGCAGTTACCAATTCAACAATTTCACCAGGCTGAGAACAGAGACCTAAATTTCGAGCAAACGCAGGATTGGTACAAATTTCGGCTATGTGTGCGTCAGTTGCCTGTGAGGGAACTAAGGTTCTTTTTGTTATGGTTCCACTATATCCAAATTCTTTGTTGAATAATGTTCCTACGTCTTCACTCATTTCTTCAGCAGTGATCAGTTTTTTTTCCTTAATTAGCTGACGACTAAATGTTCCACTCTCGGTGTTGAAAAGATATTTTCCATTTTCGGCTATTTGCAACTCACCTGCTGCATGAACTGCCCTACCATTTGCAAGGTGGGAGTGTTTAACACCATATTCTAAGGCACTATCTACTTGACCAAACACAACATTACCATTCTCTAAGACGACATATGTATAGCGTTTTCCTTTTGGTAATACAGCTGGAGATACTCCTTCAAAAATAAGATTATTAGCTTCCGCATACGTACGATCAAGAGGTGAGTTGTGTACTTGTACCAAACCACCTTTTTCATATGCTCGTTGATTTGACGTTGCTCCCTGATACTTATGACTCGGTTTTCCTTCAAAATGTCTTACTGAGTCTGGATTTATTTTAGTTTGTACTCCAGCTTTTTTAGCTGCTACGATATCGGCTGCTGCTTCAATGGGAATTACTTGCGCATCATCTGCAACCTTACTAACATCACCAAATGTATCTAAAGATTGAAAACTTTTCAAACGGGATGTATCTAATGGCACAAGTTTTCCATTTTTCTCTAACATAATGCGCGAATCAGTTACTTCAACAAATTTACCTGTATACGTGTTTCCACTTTTACTGACAAATGCAACATCATCACCTGCACTAAGCGGAAGTTTACCAGTAGTAGGAAGGGGTTTACCAACTATAGAAGGAGTAGCGCTATACCCAGTCAACCTCGCTTTTTCTAATGAGACTAATTTTCCTTCCTGTTCAATACGGACAAGAGTTTGGCCTTGAGGTCCTGTTATTTCATCAACAAATTTACCTTCGTAGGTGTTACCACTTTTACTGCCAAATGTAACCGAATCACCTTTATAGAGAGGAACATCATCTATTTGACTAACATGTTGCCTGAAAGCAGAACCATCTGCGATGGACTGTTTTATTTTTACTTGGGCATCAGCAAGATCAATTACACGCGGATCATCTATGGGTTTAGAAACAGAGGCAACTTCCTCCACAGCTTTTCCAGAGTCTGCTACTTCATCACCTTTGGCTATTTTTTCAACTATTTCCAACCGTTCAGGACGTTTTTCAAAAGTATATTTTGCATGTAGACCATCAGTTGTCATAAACGTTGCACCATCTTCGCCTTTTCTAAAAAAGGAACTTACAGTTGGATTTCCCACTTCATCTAAATCAAAAAGTGTTGCACGATATCCCTTTCCATCTGGTGATAATTGTACAGGAATCTTCACACCATTATCAAGTTGCATAAATCCTTGTTTGATAGCTGTCGGATCATTAACTTTGTATGCAAAACCCGCTATCAAATCAATTTCTTGACCGTTCTCCAAAATAACTGAACCCTTTGCTATTGAGTTGTAACCAACGCCAGTTGAAGTTTCATATGGTTGGTAGTGCATGGGGTTGTATTCTTTGACGCCAATTTCACTTAGTCTTCCTTCGTCTGCTAATTGTGCAAGTTTTGCATCTAGCGATTCCCATTGTTTTGAAGAGACCAAAATATCGGCATCACCAGTTCGTTGTCCGAAAGTTGCTAACTCATCTGCAATACCTCCTGAACCACTTACTGCCCAATGATTTCCTTGCTCTTCAAGAAATGCTGTTAGAGGTTTAACATCTTCAAGAATTTCAGCTCGTGATGCATAACCAATAGCTGCAGCAGGACTTGCTGCATCCACAATATCGTCAATTGAAGGATCTGCAAAATCAATAACCCTTGCACCGTCAGCCGAATCAGAATAATCAATAACGTCATCAACACGTTTTACAGAAGATTTTACCTTACTTGCATCAAAAGGCACTTCTGGAGGATCTTGAATGGGTATTTGTTTGGATACGGGTGCGGGCTTTGGTGCTTCCCCATGTTTCAATTTGGAATTTTGTCGTAGTTCTCTGACGTCTCGAGGGGTGATGTCATCTAATTTTGCAGGATCATCCAAAGCCGCTACTAATTTTTTCTCGGCTGGAGTTGCAGTCCCTTTCTGAAGACGTTTTCCAACCTCTTCCAAGTATTCATCGGGTGATGGTTTCTTTGCTGCCTTAGGTGTCTTGGCTTTATTTGCTACCTTTGGTGTTACTGCCGGAGTGGATGGTGTTGCACTTCCAACGACATGTTGCTGTTGCAAAGCATGTTGTACTTCACGACCTTGTTGAGCCAATGTTGGTTGCACTATTTCATCTGAGGACTTAACCACTGATTCAATTACATCATCTGTAACACCCGCTTCACCAATTACAGCAATTGCTTTTTGAGCTTCTGCTTTTTGTACACCTTTAAGATGAGAGGTATCATACACTATTTTTTTTGGCTTAGCGATTTCTTTTACTTTGTCTTTGCTAACAAATTTACCATCCGCGCCTTGCCATCGTTTTGATTTTGTATTATATGTAATCCCTTGATCCGCAAGTGTCTGGGAATACTGTTTGCCACTTACTAATTTCCCATCAGCTGCTCGCCAACGACCAATAGAATAATCCCAATTAACATCTAATTCTCTTCGCGAGTTTGCAATTGTCTCAACATAATCTCTGCTAACAAATTTTCCATCGGCTCCTTGCCAACGATTCGCTTTTTTATTGTAACTGATTCCTTTTGCAGATAATGCCTCTTCAAACCCTTTACCAGAAACAAATTTTCCATCTGTCCCATGCCATCGTTTTGATTTATAATTCCAAGAGATATCTTTTGGAACGTTAACTTCGGGAACAACACCTAATTCATCCAATTTTGAAAAACTATCTTTGAGAGGTTTTACTTTACTTGCATCAAAACGAATCGTTCCAACATCAACAATACCATTGCCCATTTTTACAATAGGTTTCTTGGCAGCAGTTTTTGCGTCTGCTGCAGTGTCTACACTATCAACAACTTTGGTTGCGGTGGATGCAGCTTTTGCGCCTTTTGTTGCTGTTGCTGCTTTTTGTGCTTCTCCAGAAATTTTTGTGATCATAGCCGCTTCCATTCGTCCTCCAATGGTTGCTTTTTCAACTGCACTTGTAGCCTCCATTAATTTTGCTGCCTGCGCTGATGCACCCTCAACACCAACTAATTTTACTGCTTCATCATATTCTTTAGCAGCGGCCCTTACTGCATCATTTGCACGCCTATGAGATGAAACAAACCCTGCATCTTTTCTAAAAAATCCATGTTTTGTTGATTTTGCTATTGAATAACCTTTTTGAGCTGATTCAGCCTCTTTGAGAGCTTTAGTAGCTTTTGCAATGTCTGTTTCTGAAGAACCAATTTTTTGTAATGTGTTAAGGGCATCACTAGCGTCTCTAGTATTTTTTGCAAGTTCTTTTGCAATCTGATCACCAAATCCTCCTGGACGTGCCCACTGAGAAAGTTGATTTTTTTTCTTTCCAACATATCCTGCGGTATCTGAAACTTTTGATACGGTTGTTTTTCCAACTTTTGCAGAAAATTCACCTGCAGTTAATACTTTAGATCCTACTTTTGAAGAAACTGCGATATCCTTTGCAGATATAGCCGCTACTTTAGTTGCAGCTGCACCTGCTTGTAGTGCCTTTGCAGTCTTTGTTGATGCAGCATACCCTTTTGCAGATATTGAAGCAGCTTTAGCTAATTTTCCTGCTTTACTTGCAGCAATTGCAATTTTTGCGCCAGTAACTGCGCCTTTTGTTGCTTTGAATGCTGCACTAAATAATCCAACTCCTGCTAAATTATCAATTGAATTTGCTTCAATTGCCAAATCACCATATTTTTGTGATGATCTTTCTGAAAGAAGACCAACCCTTCCATCTAGTCGTTTGATTTCTCCACCTGCTACTTTTGCTGCAAAAGTTCCAGGATATTTCTTTTTAATTTCTGCATATTTTCCTTCTGACTGAACTGTCTTGTAGTCATTTGCGGCAACTTCCATGCTTGCAACGTCTAAATCTGCACTTGCAAGCGCTTCTTGAGAAATTTTGCCTCCAACTGCAGACGTTCGTATTAATGAAAGAGTGTTTGAGATTTTCGAATCAGCAGGATATTTATAATCTTTAAATGCTGAATCAATTGGCTCACCGCGTTTAATTGCGTTTTCGGCCCTAAGACGAACTAAATGCATTTCATATGATGCATCACTCAATTCTTTCCATCCTTTTTTACGAAGACCATCTTTATATTCAATATAATTTGGATCATCAACTCGTACAACATTACCCGAAGTTACGGCATCAGCGGCAAGAGATAGGGCTTTTGTAATTGCACCTCCACTTGCCTCGCCAAACCAACTTAAAGCAGAACTAAACACTCCTCGCTCAGCTCTCTCACGTAAAGATGCTTTACGTGATTCATATTGTTCATCAATAAGAGTTTGTCTATTTTTAATCATAGCAAGGACTTGTTGGTCTCTTACTTGTTGAAGAGCCTTGCGTGTTTTTTTATCTTTAATTGCACCTATTGCTTTAGTTGCTTTCTCGCCATCGCCAGACATAAGATGTGCTTTTGCTTGCAGAACTTTTGCAACATCTTTATTTGATTTTTCTAAATCTTTTGAGATTGCAATAGCTTCATCAAAATTTCCACTGGCCATTGCGAGTTCTGCAGAAAGAGTTGGGTTACTTGCATATTCAGAACTAAGGATAGATGCATCTTTTTTACCTTTACCCACATCATATTTTAATGATTCTTGTTGTGCTTTTAATTTTGCAAGACGAGTTTCGAGTCCTTTTTGTAATGCTGCATTTCGTTTCTTGTTACAAAAAAATCCGCATCCTTTTTTAGATTGTTCTTTAATAGCTTTTATTTGTCTTTCAATTTGTGCATCCAAATCATTAATTTTTGTTTGTTTCTTTGAAATTTGTGACCGAATAGATGCTGCCTTTGCCTGATCACGAGTAAATTTTTCCTGTAATTTTTTTTGATCTATAATTTGCGCCTTACGCTGTTCTTCGGCCTGCTTTTTTGCTGCTGCAACATTCTTTTTATGATCTGCAATTGCTTTTTTCTGTTTTGTAATACCTGTGTTTATCTTACGCATT
>CAYOOY010000021.1:16438-17451 GCA_964405725.1 uncultured Methanosarcinales archaeon
ACTGAAGGGTCTTTTTTTCCACGACTTTTATCGGATTGCACCCGGGCATCAATGTCTGAACGTTGCGCTTTTAGAAGTTGAATATTAGCTAAGGACCACGTTTGACCAAGTGTTTGAGATTTACGAATAGCTTTGTTTATTTTTGCTAAACAATCGGAAGGTGAAACACATTGACCATTATCATCAATTTCTATTTTATACTTTTTTTGTAATTTTTCTTGCAAGCGAAAAAATTCCGTTTGCGATTTTGCTGCACTTTCAATTTTTTGAACATAGGCAGGATCCTTAACTAAGCCAATATCCATGCGAGTTTTCTTGTAAATGTAATCACGTAATTTTGGATCTTTATCAAAATCTAAATCTGCTTCCGAGAGTTTACTGAATTTTCGTTTATCAATAAGATCAAATAAGGTATTCATACTTTCTTTATTCTTATCTGATGTGATTATTATCACATCACCAACTGCATCTTTTATTCCAAAATCAACAGTAGTTGGCTGACCAACAGGAACTGTTGTACCATCTTCTTTCACTTTGTAATTTTGTACGTGTGCAACAACTGCATCACTTGCTCTGCCGGAAGGTTTTCCAACAGTCATAGTTTGTTTACTATTTCCTTGGGCAATGCTAAAATCAACTGTTCGGCCAATAATTGCAGGGTTTCCAGCTTCTTGCAGTGCTGCTAAATGTCCCATTTGTGCTCGTGATGTTGAAAATGATTTTTTACCGTCACTTCCTACCCTTACTTTCATATCAAATGCACCTGAACCCACTGCTTCAAAGACATCATCACCTCGAATCGCGTTACCAATTGTGATTTTTTTACTTACCGTTATTGCTTCACCTTCTGCACATTTGAAACAATCAGCAGTAATTTCATCTTTGTTATTTCCTTTACTTCTAGAAATTGCTAACGCTGCTCCATCTTGACTTGTAGAAATGCCGCCAATTGTTAACTCACCTTTTTCTCCTTGTTTCAAAGAGCCATATTGAGAATCTGCAAATACTGCTTT
>CAYOOY010000022.1:0-16999 GCA_964405725.1 uncultured Methanosarcinales archaeon
AATCTCTCAATATTCTTGACAGATTCAGCGGGTTTAAGTTCAGAACAAAAATATGTGGTTACCTCGGATCCTACAGCGCCACAAGTTACATTTGACGTTGGTGCAGGGCATGAATTCTTTCAAGGAAATGCTAAGTCTCCAATAAGTGGAACAACAAAACCAGGAGCTAAAGTGTTATTATTTATTTATAATGAACGTGGATTTAAATTCAAACCAAAATTTGACGATCCAAAATCTGCAACGGTTGCTGATGAAGAAGGAAAGTTTACTTTTGAAAATATTGTTTTTTCTACAACATTTTTAGATATCTCAGCAAAAGATTTAGTGCCACGAGAAGTTCCTGGTGGGTTGAAAAATATTGTACTTCCAACAGCAAAAGCGCTTGGCGAAGAAGCGCAACACCCATATCACATTTATATCATCGTCGAAGATAAAGCTGGACGAGTTGCATATGGAAAAGATCTTGTCACAGTAAAATCCTGTTCATCAACAGGTCTTGATTTTTCAATAGAAAATGTTGGGAAATCTCAGCTTCCTTTAAAATTAGTGCCAAGTTTAATTGAGCAAGGGCGTCAAACAATCATGGCCATGTTTAAATTAGAATATCATGGCCAAGGTCAAGCAATTGGAAATGATCCCCATATAAAAGGAAAAGCATATCGGATCTTGGGCGTTCCTACGATTGAGAGCGCATGCACCCCTTCTATGGCAAAAGATGATTGGGCAAGTATAGGATGTAAGATAATCCCACGAAAAATGAAAGGTATTGCCTCACCAAGTGGAGAAGGAATATTTTTGCAAACAACACTATTTAAAACAGATCAATTTTCAAAATTAGATCCAGACATTCTCAAAAACATAAAAGATCGTGTTGTGCAAATGCCACTTCGTATCACACTTAGATATCAAGAAAAGAAGGCAAATGGTGAATGGACACAGACTAAAACACAACGAGCATGCACTACATTAGGATATTTTGTAGACCCTCCTGCGAATGCAAATGAATGGGCACCTGATTTTTTTTATGACGGACTTGATGTTGTACTTAATGAAACTGTAAATGCAATAGAGACAATTCAAGAGCCATTAGAAGACGTTTATGGTGTGTTAGGTGCTAGTTGCACTGCAAGTTGGGCTTCACGCTTAGTACTTCGTGGATCAAGAATTTTTATGTCATGGTATGAATCAGGATTAGATACTGTTGCAGTTGCAGCAGGTAAAAAGAAACAACACGAAGCATGTTTGCCTCTTATTCCCATAAAATCTTCTGCTACTGGACCACCTTCCCCCCCTCAAGCATTTAGTCAATATCAATTTTATTTAGAATCAGATATTAAAGATTTTTTTGATATGCCTGTAGCTGATCGTCCAAGAGCATTCCAGCCAGGTAAAGGTGGTGCTGCCAATCTTCCTGATGCACGAAGTAAACATATGGTACTTGATGATCGTTGTAAGAGCACTGCTGCAATTTGGAAGGCAGAAAAAGTACTTAATAAAATCATGCAGTGGACATGTGATCGTGCAATATGTCGAACTGCACCCGCACGATGGACTGAAGATCAGGATGTTGCAGATATCGATCGACGTGAGTTGAAACAAAACCAATGTGCGATCACCGGAAAAGGCCGGGCGTTAACAAAAATAAATGCACAGGCGTGTCGTAAACAAGTTGCGTTTGATCCTCCTAAATTTGCAGTTTCATTGCCACAGTTTCCAAGATCAATGAACGATATTGGTGATTGCTGGCAAACACCACAGGGTGATTTATATGCGGAATCTGCGCAACCCTCTTCATTAGCACGCGATGCTGCCGGAATAAATAAAAAGAATATTTATACATTGTACTGGGTTGGTCATCGTCTTGCCAATAAAGCAACAGGTGCTACAAAAATTGGTCCAAATACATTACAGGTTCTCAAACCAAAAGGTGGACATGGCTTTATTATGAATCTAGAGGACACATGTCAAAAGGTATGTAGTGATCCTCGTAAACCAGGATTTATTTCAGATGGATGTTATCAAGAAAAGATAGATGGTTCACAAATTAGTTTATATAAAGGTGGAAACAAATTAGCTAATAAAGATTCGTATTCGGCTGGATACACTAAAGATTGTTTTATTGGTTCTAAAGTATCTCCTCCTGCGTTACCTGCAGATTCAGTTTCTCAATGTGTATGTAAAAAGCAACAAGCTGCACCATCTGGATTAACAAAAGCGCAACAAAACACAGAAGCGGGAAAAAAGGAATTCTGGAGCTATCATCAGGAGCAAGTTAATCGTGAATCATCTGGATCTTATGGACGATTCTATCCCAAACAACGATACTATGATGGCCGAGATTTTTCAATGACGTTTGGATTTAATCAATTAAGCGATGCATTTGCAAGTAAAGGACAAGAGACAACAGCGACATTAAATCCATATTCCCAATTACTAACACCATATCAAACTGCATGTTTACCACAAATATTAAAACAAACGCAGATGATTAAAGTATTTGCAAAGAAATTACGTGAATGCGCGCAAAAAGCAAGAACCTCGGAGTTTGAAGATATGGGTTCGTGTAAAACCTTTTTCACACAAGAAATGTGTGGTCTTGCCTTTAAAGCAATTGCGGCTGCACAAAAAGAATTAATGTGTAGTCCTGTAAATTTTGATGAGGCAAGTAAAGGAGGGGAAATTTCAAGCATAGGCTTTTTTACTTCCAAGGGCCCAAAAGCATTTAGCCAGGCACTCTCTTCATCTGTAAGTGATGCACAACAAGATTATGGTACATCAATTACTGGTCAAGCGGGAGGCGTTGGATCAGAAGGACTTAGTCAATCTATTTGTATGGGTGTATTAACCGGTGAATGGCCAATGTTTAGTCCTTCTGCATATGTTGATCAAGTGTATGAATTACCTGGTCCAAGCGTTCCGTGGATTACAACTGCAAGTCGTGAATTTAGCAGTTACAATCCTGTAAAACAACAAACTGTTCACAATTATCGTGTTGGTGCATCAGTCATGCCGGGCTGTCGATTGCAAAGTGCGCGTGTATCGCTCAAATGTATTGGTCCAGAAGATCGAGGAAGAGAAGGTGTTGATGAAACCTGCGGGCAAACAGGATGTGATTGTCTTAATATTCAAAGTGATACGTTGCAATCTTCAAATCAACGACAGAATTTATTAGTGGCAGATAGTCGACTTGCACCTTCACAAATGCATGATTTCAAAATACCTGCAGTTGTTCCGGTAACGTCTCCTTATAGATATGATCATGTTGTAATGGAATTAGTACTTGATCCACAATTACGTGGGCAAGAAGAGAAATGTTTCCCGGAAGAATCAATTGTTGGTAATAGGGCAATTATTTATGAGCCACTTAGCACTGCTGATGCACCTGTACAATTTGATTGTTCAGCGTCGCTAGTTACCGGTAAATTTCAATGTTCAGCTCTTGCTGGGCAACTTGGATTTGGTGGAGCAGGCATCGAGCAACCCTATGTGCAATGTTACGATAAACGAGAACAAATCTGGAAGAGATGTACAGAGCCAAATACATTCATCCTTGGCGATGATCTCAAAACACGTGTGATGCTTAATTTAGACGGCAAAGCAATGTGCCTTAAGAGAACAGTTTCAGGAGTGCAAATGCCAAACTCTGAAGTTATAAGACCTATTCCTGCAGGACAACCTGGACAATTACAGTATGAAGACCACATTGGCACTGTTGATAACAGCATGTTTACAAGTGTTGATAATAAATTTACTGTGGTAAAAGATCCAAGTAGTAATAATAAATGTAGTACAGCAGTACCTTTTACTGTTGGAACCTCTACGATTCCAAGCGTAACTAAATTCAGATTTGAGTGGACATTTGCTTCATCAAACAAAATGCGAATTAAAGTGCCAGCTGGTGCATCACCACAAGGAAACTATAAAGTGCCTGCTGGAGGGACTTTTCTTGAAGATACAACAAAAACAACAAAGAAAGATGAATTTACCGTATCTGAAGCTAACAAAATAAAGTTCAATTTGGGTGGGTTTGAAGTAACTAAAGTGTTTAACAATGTAAACATAAAAGATACAAATAAACAATGTACATATGTCATCCAGCAAAAGAAAGCGCCAGCGGGAGCCGAGAAACGTGAATTTAGAGTACGATACGAATTACTCCAACCGGATGCCGGAGGTACATGTTTCCAAGCAAAAGTGCCAATTCTGAAATCAAACTTTGGATTGCAACAGCACTCTCAAAAAGTTCTTATTCAAAAAGCACTGTCAGCATTCCAACAAGGATCAGGACTTCATGGCTCATGGACTGCTGCGCGTACAGCTGCAACATCTTCACAAAAGCAAAAATATCAAGCGCTTCATATCCAAGCTCTCTCAATAGAGAATCAAAAGAAAAACGATATTCAAAATGCAATGGCAATATATTATGATGTCGCACAATATGTGGAAGTAGGAAAATTAAATGGTGCGCCAAAACAGCATCAATTACAAATCGAGACCTTGTTTGAATACTTCTTCAAGCGAAATTGGGGAGGACTCCAGCAATCCGATTATCCACCTACCGTCAAGAGCACCAATGACTTTAAGAAAATCAAAAAATACTTGTGTGAAACAGACAAAAAATTAGGAGCAAAATATCAAGCAGACTGTTAAATAATGATACTTGGAAAAAAACATCTGATAGTAGGTTCAGTAGTTGTTCTACTCATGAGTGTATTATTATACACTAATGGTAATGTTGTGGGATTCGCGTTTAGGCATACGGGACTTGATGACCAATCATTTTTTTCATCTTCGCAACCACTAGAATTAATTGAGATGCAATTTTGTGAAACACTCAATCGTGATTTTGAATGTGTTGAGCCAATAAGCAAGGTTACCTCTGATTTTGATTTTTCTGTACAAACAAGTTTGCATATTATTCCAACGAACGGGAATGTTAATGTAGAGTATTCCTATGATTTACTGGATTCTAATAAAGAATCAATTGCAACTAATGAACTCACACAAAAACGCTTCATCTCTTTTACTACACAATCTCGTCAAGTACTTGTCGATATTGATGATGATTTAATCCCTTTAGGTGTAGAAGATGGTATATATTTAGTGAAGATACATGTAAAGGATCAACAAACAGGAAACGAGCAAGAATTAGTAACTTCGCTGATTGTCTCTGAAGATGCGTTTCTCGAAGAATTTGAGGAATTTGAGGAGGATGCGTTACATCTCTCAGAGATAGAGCATTCAATTGAAGATGTTGATTCCAATATTGCCGGTGCTGCATTTTTTGACTCTGACGAAGAATTTGAAGAAGATGTAGATGAACATGAAATAGATGAAGAATACTTTGTTAATCCAGAGGAATTTGAAGAAGGGGTGTTTGGATGAGAAAACTCTTCTTGGTCGCGTTGGTATGTTTATTGATGATCTCGTTGGTTGCAGCTGCTGAGCCAAAACAATTTCGTACAATTGAGTTATTTGCCGATGATAATTATGGTCCAGATCCCGAAGATCATGATATTTATCAAGCGTGTACTGGCTATATTGGCAAACCTAATCTTAAAGGGGTCCAATGTGAAAGCGAAGACGGAGATTGTGGCGTCCCAGGAGAATTTCCCCGCACAAAATCTTTGGCCGGCTGGTCAAGTGGAAAAGGATGCTTGGTCGTCATTTCTGAAGATAATGACTTGGCTCCAAATGAATGTGCTTTTACTGGAGCCAATAATGAAGAAATAATTGATAAAGATAAACATGCTACTATCTCAACAGGAAAAATCATCAAAGATACTTCATTAGCAGGGGCACCTCTGAACTTATTACAACATCGATGGAAAACTCCAGCGTCCTTAGGTGGATCACTTATTTGTTTTGACGATATGTGGAGATTATGTAATAAAAATGCACAGGGAGCAAAAGTCTCAAAGGATACAACCGAATATATGTGTGATCAAGGAAAATGGGTGAAAGGAAAGAAAGCACCAGCTCCTAATCAAAATATTCCTGGTAAAGCATGCGATAGCAGTATCAAAGATCCTAAATTTGATGAAAGCCATTGGACATGTACTTCTGTTCAACAAATCTGTGAATGTAAAAATGAGTTTGGTTGCTACTATGGTGGAAAACTTCACGATAAACCTTTTATTGTGCAAGAAGTTGCAGGTAAACAAGATCTTAAAGAATCAAGTAGGTGTCTTGGAAAGAAAGTACCCTCGGATGCGTCCATGAAAATTCCATTTGCGGGAATTGATATTTTCTATAAATTAAGTGATGCGAAAGTAGAAAGATGGGATACAACTACAGCTTCTTGGGAAATATCAAAAAGAAATGGTAAAGTTGACACTATAGAATCTATAAAAAATGTGTGGACAGAAAATCTTAATTGTGAAAAATATAACATTGCATATTACGATTCAAAATACAAGAATCTTATTCCTCCTCAAGAAGAAAATCCAAAGGATAGAAGTACATGTTCAGATAATAAAGGTGATAAATCAACCATTCTTTCTGAAGGTGAAAAGATAGATTCTGTTTGGAGTTTTTTTGCAGGATCTCTTCAGTTGGAAAGAAAAGATCAAATATATGATCCATCATTAAATAAATGGGTGTTCAAAGATGGGATTCTAGCTCCAGGTGGTATTTCTTCTCCTGCACCAACTTCGACCTCCACTCCGCCAGTTGCGACACCTCCTCCCTCTTCTGCAAGTCCCGCCACTTCTGTTAACTATTATAGTACTTCCAATTTTGTTTCTTCAGATTGGGATTGTAGATTAGAAAAAGGAGGATGTGAATGTACTAATCCTTCTGATGGATGTTATTATGGCGGATCAAAAATATACTATGCTGTGCCTGGCGTATATGATGTTAAACAACTCAAACAGGCAAGCGATAAAATTGATGCACGAAAAAAATCAGCGGCGCCACTACCAGCTTCTGCAACGAGAACGACGCAAGCAGCAAAATTAATCCCACATGCAATCTCTCTTCATAAACAAGGGAAAACTAAGGAAGCCGGAATAGAAATTAAACTTGCCCAAGGTCTTACTTCATCTGGTTCAGGATCATCATTTGTTGGAGCAGCGATTCAAACTCACAATTCCAAAGGTGATTCAATAGATAAACTTGCAGATAAAGTAGCCGTTGCAATAGAAACAGGTGATGAAGCGTATCTAAAAGAAATTGAAGCAGAAACTATCGAATTATCAAACATGATGGATGGCGTACTGCAACATTATGAGAATGCAGATTATGAAAAGGCTCAACAAGAACTTGATAAATTACAAAGCAAAGATCCAGATAACCCTTTACTTAATCAAGTATCCCCCTTAGTTTCAAGTGCGCTTAAAAATATTGCGAGCAGTGTTATTGAGTATTTCACACCCCCTATTTCTGTAACTGATTTTTTAGATGCAGTTTCATACGCAGAACAAGCAATTGAACAGTATAAACAAGGAGATGTAGAGAATGCAAAAAAAACGATTGCTAAAGCGGAAAATAAAAATCCAGAAAACCCACATATTAAAGGAATAAAAAACAAAATGGATCAAGGATCTTCTGTCCAAACTTTGGATGGAGAGAGATCAAAACTTGAACAAAGTACCCAGCCGATACAAAAAGCAAAAACTGCACAAGAAAATAATGATTTATCTGGCGCCAAGAAGATAGTAGATAATGCTTTAAGTAAGGATCCCTCTAATCCTACGCTTCAAGATTATTCTCAATCTCTGCAAGATGATCAAGAGAATAAACCAAAAAAAGAAGACCATTCCTGGAATACAATGATTGGTCCAAATATTGCGTGCTCAGGTGATGAATCTTTGCCAAGTTCAACATATCAAACTAGAATTCAGCAAGATGCGTGGCAATCAGGTGGAAAAACGCTTCTTGATGCTGCAGTTGCTGCAGGAGCACAAAAAAATGTTCATCCCGCACTTCTTGCAATTCACATGAAATATGAAACAGGTATGGCAAAACAACAAAAACAAGTTTGCTCAGGACCAGATGGGGACGCTAGAAGTTCATTAACAGGATGTGGGTGGCCTCCTAAGTGTGCAAAAGATTGTAGTTGTAGTGGAAAAAACACACAATCAGATGAGGGACAATTAGTGTGTACTGCAGGAACTGATGCAGATGCGTATCTGAAAGCAACTGGTCAAATTAAAGGAAATAGTATCTACAAAAAACGATGCAGTCAATTTATTGATAATGAAGAAAAATTATGGATGTGCATTTTGTGCACGTATCAGGGAAATTATTTAAAAGATTTGTCTAAAACTGGAGATAAACCATATTTTGTTAAAGATGGGTATTGCAATTATGGAAAGAAAAATATTAATGATTTTTGTAGTTGGAAAAAATATATTGAGCAGAACGTAGATTCTCCAAATACTGCACCTAAATTTGACAATACTCCTTTGCCTCCTCCTCCAAAACCACAACCTATTTCAAAAGCACGATTTAAATTTGGTGATTTGGTTCAAACCGTCTCAAAACTAAATTTACGAAGTAGTCCAGGTGTGGTAGATTCTCATATTATTCAAACTGCAGATAAAGGAGAAATTGGAAGAATAGTTAGTCCAAACCCGATAATCAAAGATAATTTTAGATGGTATGAAATTCAATATACAAAAAGTAATAATAAAGGATGGAGTGCTGAGAATTGGCTTACTGGTTCTGACACGCCCAGTGAAAAAAATGTAATCACAGATAAAGAAAACAAGGCAAGCAAATCTCCAACCAAAATTGTTACTCAGTATGGTGGGACCTTGCGTGTGGACTCAACTAAAACGGGAAAAAGCCATAATTTGATACAAAAAGCTGATTGGAAAAAATATGTTAATAATGTAAAGGCCCCAAAAGGAATAGAAGGTCCAAAAGGTGGTGAAACGTTTGGAAAATATGATCCAAAAACAGTCACTGTAGATTCCCCGAATTACAATGGACATAAGCCCTCACAAACGTGGTCAATCACAATTGATCCAACATATACTTGCAGTGAAGAAAAATGTGTTAATCTAATTGGGTATTCGAGTAAGGGAAAAATCAGGAAAACAGGCATAACATTACATCATACAGGAGATAGAAAAAGAGCAGGGTCTTCCGAATACCAATCAATGCTGCTTCAGAAAAAAACAGTACATTATTGGATGGGTCGTGATGGAAGATGGTATCAACGTGCCCCTGAATTGGCTGCCAATGCCCACTCATCTTCTGATCCTAAAGACGAATTGATCCCGGATGAACATTGGGACTGGAATACGGTTGGCATAGAAACTATGAATAATGGGGGAGGAAAACAATCTCGTTGTCCCTCTGGTGTAACATGTGTAACAGCGGATGATCTTTGGGGATCTTTTTCAAATTATCAACCTAAATCTGATTTTCAAACTATTAAAAAAGCTTCACTAAAAGACTTTTCCTCTACGCAAAAAACTATTCGTCGTAGTAAAAGAATAACATGGGAGAAATATGTGTATGAAGAATATACTGATGAACAAATAAAATCGCTTATTAGACTCGTTTCTGAAATTGTTATTAGACAAAATATTGATATTGAAATGGACATTATTAGACACACCGATAACACACAGCGAAGATCTGGTTCAGATCATCAAGATCCAAGTATTTCATTTGATTTTATGGGCTTTAAAAGAGCAGTATGTCAAGCAGTTTCACAATATAACAACAAGGATGATTCTCATTGTAGTGATATGAAATACGTCTGTCGGCATTGTGGTGATCATGATGCTAATTCTGATCCGCCAAGAGTTGTTAACAATGATCCTGTTCCTAAAGATGAACCAAAAAAACCAACTCCTACTCCTGAACCTTCTCCTCCTAAGAAATCTGTAACCAAAGGTAAATTTAAAGTTGGTGACATTGTTCAGACATCAGTAAACTTAAAAGTTCGTCGAGATCCAAGCTTGAAATCTGAAGTCATAAAAAAGGTGTCAGCTGGAGAGAGGGGAAGTATTTTAAGTGGACCTTATGTTGATAAAGAGGAAAAGTATACATGGTATTCTATTGTGTGGAGTGATGGAAAGCAAGGGTATAGCGCAGAGAACTGGTTGGACAAATACGACCCACAAGTTTTTGAAGAGAGGGTAGGGGAGATTAATGGATGTACATATACAAAAGCATACGAAAATACTATTTCCAAAGGTCACGTCTTAAAAGGAAGTCTATTTAATGGTATTAAATCACATACTACTAATTTCGTCAATGCTCCAAATAACAGATACTCTAGGAAACTTGGAAAAATGGCAAAGGTTGAATATGGTACTGCTGAGTTAATTCAACTTTTAGAGTTAACTTCATGTATGACTAATTCCCGATATGGGGTCAAAGTGCTTGTGCGCGATAGATCTCTTCCAGAAGGAGGCCCAACTTATCGAACACCTGGTCACGCAAAATCTATTTCAGATTCACGGTGGTATGGAATGCATAAAAAAGATTGTTCGTTGGAAGGTAAGAAAGATGCCAATGAAGGTTTAGCTATTGGTTCTAGATATTGCTTTGCTGCTCATACAACTCATTTAACGGGCCGTGATGCAGATATTGGATTATTTATTAAAAGAAAGGGTAAGCTAAAGAATTTACTTGTTAATGATGCGTGTGGAAGATCTACATGTAAATCGACCCCTAGAGACTCATTTACTGACCCTGAAGTTCTTGAAGCAAATTGGTTTTTACTTAAAACTATGGCAGATTTATATGATTTTCAATATATTGCATTTGATAAATACCTAATAAAAGAATTACATGAATATGCGTGTCAGAAGGAGCCTAATAATCCACATATTCAAACCTATTTTAGAGGATGTAATAACATCGCCGATAAAATTACTTCTAAATCTTATGTCAAAAAGTATGGTTGGAAAGGAAAGCTTCGCCACGTAGGTGGACATGCAAATCACTATCACATCGCCATAGCTTGTTCACTTGATGATTTGGGTTCAGGCTGTAGTGGTACAAAAGCAAAACGAGTAGTTTCTTTCGACACAGTTGATCCTAATAGAGCATTCACCTAATCTCTCTCGAAATCTTTATAAAGAGACCAAATTTCAGCTATATTATGGCAAGATTACGAAAGAACGCAGCATATCAGAAACTTGAACGCCCATATACAAGGATTAGTAAATATACTAATAAAAACTTCGTTCGTGGTGGATTCCCACACATGAAAGTAATCAAGTTTGATATGGGAACACCTTCAAAAACATTTGATACAACCATTGTTCTTAGTTCAAAAAAAGCCATGAATGTTCGTCATAATGCCATTGAAGCTGCAAGAATGACATCAAATAGATTTTTAGAGAAACATATGGCAAAAGAGTTCCATCTAAGAATTAAAATATATCCATTTCATGTTTTAAGAGAAAACCCTCTTGCAAGTGGAGCAGGAGCTGACAGATTAAGTACAGGTATGAAACGCTCATATGGTAAATCTATTGGCTCAGCAGCACGTGTAAAAGTTGGACAAGCTTTAATGGAATTAAAAGTTAATAAGCAACATCTTAAAGCTGGAAAAGAAGCACTTAACAGGGCATCCAAAAAATTTCCCTGTCCATGTAAAATTTCTGTTTTAGAATAATTCTTACCTAATGAATTGTCTTAATACTTAGTTTTTTTTCCTTCCAATTTTCGCAATTCATCTTCAATCCATAACATCTCATCATTTGGAGTGAAATCCCTTCCAGATCTATGTTCAGATATACGAATAACGTCCCTTTGAGCTTTAATTTCATCAGCAGTTTCTTCTGGCTTTTTTTGCCATAATTTTTTTATGTATATCAAAGGACTTTTATGGATTTCAGCATTTACTTCTTCTTTTTCTTCATTCAATATTTCTTGTGAAAGCGAAGGTGTAGCATGTCCCTTTGTGAATGAGACTTCTTTTTTGTCTATAATATTTTTTGGAATTACTTGATCTTCCTTTTCAATTTTTCTTTCAATTTCTTCAATTCTTGCACTATATTTTCCATAATCAGGTGGTTTCGAAATAATTTGCGGAGTTGGAGCAGATACAATTTCTTCTTTAATATCCATTAACTCTTGATCTAGTTTATTTTCTATTATATTTGATCTAACCTCACGCTGTCCACGCATCTTTGCTAACTTTTCTTTTACTTGTTTTAGGCGTCCTTCTGGTTCAACATGTTCACGTACCAATCCCTGTACTAAATTGGTCACATTAATTTCATCATTACCGATTAATACTTCTTTTCGTTTCTTTTGTGGATCAAATTCAGATACTTGTGAAAATATCTCCCCTTCACCACTTCCTCTTCTCTTTCTTTTCTTGAGAACTACTAAGGATCCTGAAATAAGTAAGATTAAAGTTACTAACCCTGATGACCAATAGATCGTTTCTTGACCAATTGCTCCTTTTAGAGTATCGAAGAACGCACGTCCAGCTAATGTTCGCGAAATTGCTCCTTTTCTACCCTTTTGATTAGATCCATCTGCGACACTTGATGCACTAGCGTCATCTCCTTTTCTTGTTCTATCTTGAGAAGGAGGTGTATCACGAGATGATGTATCAGTTTCGGAACTTGTTGCATCGTCAGCAGTACTTGTTTCACTTGCCGATACTGATGAACCACCACTACCTCCACCTCCCGATGAACTACTACTTGAAGAACTGCTGGAACTACTAGAAGCAATGGTTGTTATGTTTGTAGCATTCATAACTACATTACCTGCAAGATCTTGACAAGTAATGTTAACACCATATGTTGTACTTGCGCTTAATCCTGAAACAGTTACTGAATACAAATCCGCGCTTCCAGTGAAATTCGTATCTGATCCTCCTTGTGTACTGTAACAAAAATTCACTCCACTTAACGTATCTGTTGCATTAATTGTAATATTTCCCAAACTTGATGTTGTAGAAGGAATAGTAATATTATTGATTGTTCCATTGGTTGTATCAATATGAACACTACTGATGTTACTGGTATTACTATTATTCAATACATCCGTTGCATTTACTACCAACGTCATATTAGCCAGATCTGTTAATTTAGTAATATCAAATACATTATGGTGCCATTCGCTAAGATTCACCTCACTAAAATTAGTCCAAGGAGTTACATTCTGAGTTCCGTTATGCCATCTATACTGTGACAATGTAGTGTTTACTTTAGTTAAATTATCTATAATACTTACGTTAATTGTAAAATTGCTACTATACCATGTATTATTAAGCGGACTCGTAATATTTATTTTTGGTCCTGTTGTATCTATCGTGATATCAACAGTTTTCGATGTATTTGTTTCAGATCCATTCGTTACATTGAAGCGAAACACGTATAATCCATCAGGGATTCCAGCAAATGCTAAATTAAAAGAGGTATTCCAATCGGTTAACGTATTATTCCATGAAGGAGCCCAAGAGCCATTGTTTGTACTATTTTCATATCTATACGTAACGTTTGTTGCATTTCCAACACTAACATTAATTAAGAAATCATTTGAAAAATTACTACTATTAGAAGGGCTTCTAATAACAATCTCACCAAGAGTCAATCCACTGCCTCCTCCTGCAGGTGCTGTTTCTCCTTCATATCCTAATAAAGTTCCGTTTCCTGCAAAACCAATTGCCGTAGAAACGTATACCCTATTTGCTGAATCAATTGTGATTCCACCTTGTAATCCTCCTGCCCTAGAACCTGCAATTGAAAGATTCCAATTGGATGTGTCTTCAACTCCTAACGAGTTAAATTGTTTAAGAAGGTAATTCGCAGAAAAACCAGTCCCCTGCTTTCCAAGGACATACACCATATCATTAACATCAAATGCTATACTACGCGCTTCAGCATTATCTCCTAAATCAAATGTTAGATTCCAGTTAGATACATCTTCAGTGCCATCACTTTCATATTGTTTAATCATCCAATCATAATTTCCGGTTGAAGAATAATTAACAAACCCAACGACATAAATAAAATCCTCGGAATCTACCCCTACTGCATTTGGTCTTTCTGCTTTATCATCACCAATAGCATTATCTGAAGTTACATTCCATGCCATTGTTCCATTTGGATATATTTTAAACAATCGCCACGATTCATCATTTCCTGCACTTCTATTAAACCCTGCAGCAAATAAATTATCATTACTATCAAAATCTAATGCCGTAATTGTTCTATCACTAGTAAAGTCCTGTTCCCACGCTAATGAATCATTAAAGGTCCCATTCGCACTAAATAAACGAATAAAACCCAGTGCGCCACCACCATCATCCAGTTCTCCACCTACTACAATTCGGCCGTTACTATCCACTGCAATTCCATTTAAACTAAGAGCATCAGACACATCCATGAATGATTTATTCCAATGTGTTACGTTCTCAAAACCAGTTGAATTAAATTTCTTTATCCATGCTTGATATAATTCATCACCTGTACTATTCGCAGTTCCTGCAACAAATATATTATCGTCTTTATCAATTACCATACCCGCCAATGCGTCATATACACTTTGCTCATTATCATTATCATCAAATGAAAATGAGATGTTAAAGTTTAGGTCTTCTGTTGCATTTGAATACCATTTACGAATAAAAATATCACTCTCTGAAGTTGTAGTAACTAAATTACCTCCCTCTCCTGCAACATAAATATTTCCTGTGCTATCATTTGCAACAAAACGAGATTCATACCCATTTTGCATAGAAATATTCCAACTCGTGTTTATATCACCCTCGGCCATTATGCCAATATCATTTACAGGTATACCTGCTACAGCCCCTGTTATCAAATTTGAAGAACTCGTAGAAGAATGCCCAAAATCAATTTCTTCACCAGCAAATATTTCTAAAATAGGAATCTCAAAAGAGGTTGCAAAAAGGCCAACGACTAGTGCGATCATCCAAATTAGTATGATACGCTCTCTATGAACATCTATCTTGTTGGCCTTTTGCATTCCTTATCTCTTTTTCCCTACATCATCTATTTATCACGTGGTGCGAAGTGATTGTTAGATTTCACTTGTATTCTTTATTGTTGATTTTATCTTTGATGTTTTTCCTTTTCTTTTCGTTTTTGTTTTATTCTTCGAAGATCCTCGATGTCTAATAAGGACTATTGTTACAACTATCAGTACAATTAGACCAGCAAAACCACCAGACCACGCGGCAGTATTTGTAGATACACTTGTTTTTACAGTATCAAAGAATGCAAGGCCTGCAATTGATTGTACAAATGATGATATCGCTCCCTTTTGATCTGCTTCTTCTGAAATTGTTTCTTTAGTTTGTGTATCCTCTTTTACAGAATCACTTTCTTTAGTTGCTACATCTGTGGTTTGCGCTGCTACTGCATCCTCAGAATCTGTTTCTTCTGTTTCCACTGGTGCTTCAGTTGTTGTGCTGCTTGCTGTTGCACTTCCACCAGACCCACCTGCTTCAGTTGTTGCTGTTGCATTTACCGCTGAAGGGCTTGTAGTCACATTAGTGCTATTTAATTGACTATTACCTGCATAATCCTGGCATGTAACATTAACATTGTATTGTGTATTCCCTGTAAGATTTGTAACATTGCCTATGTAATATCCAGAACTTAACGTTAGGTTTGAAGTTGTATTCTGAGTAAAGAAGCAGAAATCAATCCCACTTCCCGTTTCTGTTGTATTTACACTTAATGAAACAAGAGTATCCTTTCTTTCTGGAAAAGAAATATTCGTTGTTGGTGATGTTGCATCTAAAGTTACATCAACAGTTTTAGTTGTATTTGTATCTGTCCCATTTGTAACATTCATACGAAACACATATGTGCCATCTGTAATTATTGCTATTTCAAATGTAGCATTCCAATCAGTTAAAGTAAGATTTGTCATAGTTGACCATGACCCATTTGTAGTACTATTCTCCCATCTATATGTAACATTTGTTGCATTTCCAACACTAACATTTATCACAAAATCATTTGATTGGTTTGTACTATTTGCGGGTGCAGTAATAATAATCTCACTTAGAGTTAACCCTGCTCCTCCTCCTCCTGCAGCTTCTCCTTCGTATCCAAGTAATGTTCCATTTCCTGTAAATCCAATTGCAGTAGCCACATACACTCTATTCGCTGAGTCAACTGTAACCCCTCCTTGAAGCGCATCAGATCTTGTTCCTGCAATTGAGAGATTCCAATTGGATGTATCTTCTGTTCCATCATCTGCAAATTGTTTTAGAAGATACGTCGCCGAGAAACCAGTCCCCTGCTTTCCAAGGATATACGTCTTATCATTGGCATCAATTGCTATACTGCGAGCTTCAGCATTATCTCCTAAATCAAATGTTAGATTCCAGTTAGATACATCTTCAGTGCCATCACTTTCATATTGTTTAATCATCCAATCATAATTCCCCGTTGAAGAATAATTAACAAACCCTACAACATATACAAAATCAGCAGAATCGATAGCAAGCGCGTTTGGTCTTTCTGCTTTATCATCGCCAATAGCATTATCTGAAGTAACATTCCACACTCTCGTCCCATTTGGATCAATTTTAAACAATCGCCAGGATTCATCATTTCCTGCACTTGTATTAAACCCTGCAGCAAATAACACATCATTGCTATCAAAATCTAACGCTGTAATTGCTCTATCGTTTGTAAAATTATGAATCCACTCATCTGAATCGTTATATGTTCCATTCGCACTAAATAATCGAATATAGCCTGATGGTCCCGTTCCAGGATCAATATCCCCTCCGACTACAACCCGTCCAGTGCTATCAATAGCAATTGCATTCATTGTTAATCCTGTCTGTGCATCCATGAAAGTTTTATTCCAATGGGATACATTTTCATGACCCGTGGAATTAAATTTCTTTATCCACGCTTGTGTAAGATTACCCTCTGAACTATTTCTCGTACCTCCAACAAAGATATTATTATCTTTATCTACTACCATTCCTGCCAATCTATCATAGATGCTTGCTTCATTATCATTATCATCAAATGAAAACGTGATATTAAAATTTAAATCTTCGGTTGTATTTGAGTTC
>CAYOOY010000023.1:0-6664 GCA_964405725.1 uncultured Methanosarcinales archaeon
TTAAATTCTACACATGCTGCAATATTTCTTGATGGTGTTGAGCAAGCAAGTGATCCTCATACTGTTGGGATTGGTGATTATGATAATACAAATGGGTTGTCTATCGGCGATAAATTTGAAACCGGTCAAGGTTTTACAGGGATAATTGATGATGTCCGAATATTTAATCGTTCGCTAAGTAATGAACAAATTGGTGCATTGTTTGCAAATCGAACAGATTTAATAGTATCACAGGAAACAACTCTTGGAGATAATTGGAGTGTAGCTGCAACACCCACAGATGGGATTGAGAGAGGTGCTACTGTATTTTCAGATAATCTAACTATCCTTCTTACACCTAATCAACCTCCAACCGTTGATACCTTAATTCTTAATAGCACAGATCTTTCTAACGATACAAATCAGAATATAACTGCGTATGCAACAGTAAGTGATAGCGATAGTGATCCCGTAAAAACAATTTACAATTGGTTTGTTAATGATACTTCTTTAGCAATTCTTAACATGCCTTTTGAAGCAGATGGAAATAATAATGTCTCTGATTATTCTGGTTATGGCAATAACGGGTCTTTGTATGCAGCTGATTGGGGAGCTAATTCAGGTTATGATGGTAATGGTGCATTTACATTTGATGGCTCAACTAGTTATATGAATGCTAGTGATTTTGATGTTCCTGATAATTTTTCAATATCATTGTGGATCAATCCAGATGATACATTAGATGGCCAGTCATTTATTTCTAAACACGATAGTAGCGGAAATAATATTTTCATTTTTGGTATTTACAGTAGTGGTTACCATGTTAGGATACGAGATCAAACTAACACTGCTGGCTCTTTGGCTACTGGATGGCAACACTTAACTGTCGTTGGAAGACAATCAGGATCTTCAACTAATGTTACTTTGTATCGTAATGGGTCGATCCTTTGGTCTGCGACATTAGCAAATCAAATGGGAGATACAAGTGGTAAACCGTGGACTCTTGCTCAAGAATGGGACGGAGATTCTTTAAGTGATTTCTATGGTGGAGATATTGATGAAGTACTGATTATTAATCGTTCTATTTCAACTGAGCAAATTCAGGCATTGTATAATAATAAAACTAATATTATTGTATCACAGGAAACTACTATTGGAGATAATTGGAGTGTTGCAGTAACACCAACGGATGGAATTCAACGTGGTGATACAACATTTTCACCCAATCTAACAATCATCCTTGGTGACGAACCTCCTTCAGTTGATACTCTTGTGATAAACACCACTGATCCTACCACTAATGATACAAATCAAAATATAACTGCGTATGTAACAACAAGTGATGTCAATAATGATCCAGTTAAAACAATTTTCAATTGGTATGTTAATGATACTTCTTTAACAATTCTTAACATGCCTTTTGAAGCAGATGGAAATAATAATGTTTCTGATTATTCCGGGCATGGTAATAATGGAACAATAACGAATGCTAAGTGGAACGCAACAGGTGGGTATGATTATAATGGAAGTTTTGTCTTTGATGGAAGTGGAGATAGGGTTACTATTGGAAGAAATGAAACACTTCAACCAAATAATACAATAACTGTATCAATGTGGCTTAAACGCAATGGTGCTCAAATATCTTTCGCAAAACCATTATGGTATGGACCAAACGATAACGCCCCTTGGGGAGCGTACGGTTTTCAGTTTAATGGTGCAGCTGATGACAATCTTGGATGGCATGTTGCCTCTACTTCAACTGAAAGTAATGCATTTACTGGTGCTGTACTTAGTGATGGCGTGTGGTATCATATAGTAGGAAGATTAAATTCTACACATGCTGCAATATTTCTTGATGGTATAGAAATCTCTTCGGCAAGTCATACTGTTGGACTTGGTGATTATGATAATACAAATGGTTTGGCTATTGGTGATAAATTTGAAACAGGCCAGGGTTTTACAGGAACGATTGATGATGTACGAATATTTAATCGTTCGCTGAGTAATGAACAAATTGGTGCATTGTTTGCCAATAGAACAGATTTAATCGTATCTCAAGAAACAACTGAAGGGGAGAATTGGAGTGTTTCAGCAACTCCTAGTGATGGTAATGGCCGTGGGGCAACAGTCTTCTCAAAAAACATTTCTATCCTTTCTACTCTTGTAGTTAATGAACCGCCTTCTGTAGATACTCTTACAATAAATACAACGAATATTACTTCCAATAATACTAATCAAAATATAACGGCGTACAATACATACAGTGATCCCGAGAATGATTCTGTAAAGATAATTTACAATTGGTTTGTAAATGATACCTCTTTTGCAGTTCTAAATATGCCCTTTGAAGCAGATGGAAATAATAATGCGTCTGATTATTCCGGATATGGAAACAATGGGACAGTAACGGGTGCGTCCTGGAATGCAACAGGCGGGTATGATGGCAATGGTACGTATGATTTTGAATCAGGTGATTCTGCTGATTACATTAATGCTTCTTGGTCAGCAGGCGCAGTTTCTGATATGTCTTATTCTTTTTGGCTTTACCCCGAAAGTTTATCTGGTGCAACTATTCCTCTACACTTTCCAAATTCGGCAGGAGGGAATGAATTAGCGTTATTCATTAATGCTGATGGATCTATTGATCCTTGGATGGATCACGCAGATCAAGATTCATATGCTGCGGGAACAATAGTTGCAGGAAAATGGCAACACGTGGCTGTTACGTATGATAGTTCAACGTTGAAATTATATATAGATGGAATAATTAATCACACAACAAGCGTTTCTTTATCTCTTGATTTTGGCAACTGTCCTCTCTTAATTGGTACTGATCCTGATGCTTCTGGAAATAATTGTGATGGTTCGTTAGGTAATTGGTGGGATGGTAAAATTGATGAATTGATGGTTTTTAATCGTACATTATCTGCTGAGCAAATTCAAGAAATATATAACAATCGAACAGATTTAATTGTTTCACAAGAAACTCTTGCGGGGGATAATTGGAGTGTTTCAGCAACGCCAACCGATGGCAATAGTCGTGGATCAACAGTTTTTTCATCTAATCTTACAATTCTTGCTTCTGCTGCATTAAATTATCCTCGTTGCGCAGGGGATACAACAAACGGGGACTGGACAATTTCAAATTCTCAGAATGTGTCTGGTAACATTGTATGTGATGTGATTACAATAAATAATGCATCAATCATAACAATTAATGGGTCAGTAAATATTACTGTAATTAATTTTACTTTGGAAAACGGCAGTTTTCTGAATGCTAATGCGTATGGGTATGAAGGATCTGCGAGTAGTGATGGTTCTGGTCCAGGCGGCGGCGATGGTGGATCATTTACGTTAAATCCGGGTTCTGGTGCTGGCTATGGTGGTGACGGTGGAGATGCACATTCACAGTCTTCAGCTGGCTTACGATATGGTTCTACCTTGCGTCCAACAGATTGGGGCTCAGGCGGTGGGGGCGGTTTTTATGGTGGTGCTGGTGGTAATGGCGGTGGTTCTATTTACCTAAATGTTAGTTCCGTTCTTAATTTGAGTGGACATCTTTCTTCTGATGGTGGTAATGGTTCGTATAATGTATTTGGCGGTGGTGGTGGAGGTAGTGGAGGTTCTATTTACATTAAAACTACTGATTTAATTGGTTCAGGAATACTAAGTGCAAATGGTGGTCATGGAAATAATAGTGCTGGTGGTGGTGCTGGTGGTCGTGTTGCTGTATATTTTAATAGTTCAAATTTTGTAAATATGAGTGCTAGCAGCGTGAGATTAGGAGATTTTGGTGGTGGAAATTCTCAAAATGGACAAACAGGAACGCTTATTTTTGTTGATACTAACGATAATAATGTTTGGGTAAATGATGGAATGGAATTTAATAGTACAGATTTTGCAGATATTGGAATTTTCAAAAATGCGAGTGAAAATAATTTCACTTTCAATAACATGACAGTCCTTGGCCATGTTCGATTTGATAGTGATACTATTGTTGAAGTTGCAAACTTTACTTTCTTAGCAGATCAAACTAATGTTACCTGTGATCCTGCGTTCTCAGATATAGCTTTTTCTTTGAATCATAGTTTTACTGAAACAGAAGATGTGTTTAATATTAGTGAAACATTCACATTCAACAATGTATCTTTTATGAATTGTAGTGAAGTAAAACTGTACTCTGATAATTCTGGGCTATCTCTTAACAACAATATATTTGAAACTGCGATAAACAAAACCTTTGTGTTTTCTTCCAAGGGTCTTATTAGTTTAACTAATTCCCATGTAATTGGAAGAATTAATTTAACCTCTATTAATTTAACGTTAGATTCAAACAGTAGTTTTGTTGCCGATGGATATGGGTATGCTGGCTCTACTCGTAATGATGGTGTTGGGCCTGGTGGAGGGACTGTCGGTGCTAGTAGTAATAGAGGTGGTGCTGGTGCAGCTTATGGTGGTATTGGCGGTGATGGTGATGATAATGTTGCATCTAGGGGTTTAACGTATGGGTCTGCACTGCGCCCTTTTGATCCTGGTTCTGGAGGGGCAGGCGGTTATGATGGTGGAACTGCTAGTTTAGGTGGTGCAGGAGGGGGAACTATATTTATTAATATTAGTGATACATTTAATTTGAGTGGAAATATTTCTGTTGATGGGATTGATGGGTTGTATGGTAGTGATGGAGGTGGTGGTGGAAGTGGTGGGTCCGTGTACGTTACTACATCAAACTTAATTGGCTCTGGATTTATCACTGCCGATGGCGGTTCTGGTGGTTCCGGAGATGATGGGGGAGGAGGAGGATCCGGAGGTCGTATTGCTGTCTATTTTGATACTTCTAGTTTAACAACTATGTCACTTAGCTCTGTTGATAAAGGATTGCTTGGTGGAGGAGATGGATCTAGTGGTGAGGCAGGAACATTACTATTTGTTGATGTGGATGATAACCATGCATGGATAGATGGGGGAATGGAATTTAATGCTACTGATTATTCATACCATGGAACTTTCAAAAATGAGTCTGGAAATAATTTTACTTTCAATAATATAACTCTGATTGATAATGTTCAATTTTATGGGGATAGTATAGTATATGTCAACAACGTTACATTTTCTCCAAGTGAAGTAAATGTTACATGTGGGTTATTTGACTCGTCTCTTACTTTTTCTTTGAATCATAGTTTTACACAAGCGAAGGATGTGTTTAATATAAGTGATACATTGACTTTTAATAATCTCTCCTTTATTGATTGTAACCAAACAAATATATATTTAGATCTGTCTGGGTTATCTCTGCTAAACCAACAAATTAAATCTTCACGTAATGATACTCTCATTTTTTCTTCTGATGGTCCTATTAGTTTAACTAATTCTCACATCCTTGGAAATATAAATTTAACTTCTTTAAACTTAACTCTTGATAAAGGAAGCACTTTTTCCGCCAATGAAAAAGGTTATGCTGGAGGTTCATCAATTGATGTTGATGGTTTGGGTCCAGGTGGTGGTGATGGTGGAACGTTTACCTTAAATAATGGTGCAGGTGGTGGATATGGTGGTGATGGTGGTGATGCACATGTTAGTTCTTTTGGAGGTGCAACTTATGGTTCAGCTTTGCATCCTTTTGAATGGGGATCGGGTGGAGGAGGCGGTTTCACAGTTTCAGCAGGACACGGTGGTGGTTCAATTTTTATTAATGTAAGTAACACGTTTAATCTTAGTGGGAATATCTCTTCTTCAGGGGGTAATGGGACTTATAATGCATTTGGCGGAGGAGGTGGAGGTAGTGGTGGTTCAGTATATATCACATCCAATGAATTGGTTGGATCTGGCGTGATTAGTGCCACAGGTGGTACCGGTGCCAATACTGCAGGTGGTGGAGGTGGTGGGAGAATTGCAGTGTATTTCAATACATCCACTTTTTCAGATATGGCTCTAAGTAATGTAAGTTTTGGTGGAAGCAGTGACGATGGTGAAATAGGGACCCTTCTATTCGCAGATGTTGATGATAGCCATATTTGGTTTGATGAAGGAATGGAATTTAATGGAAGTGACTATTCAGTTGAAGGATCATTTAAAATAAATAGCACTGAAATATTTAATTTTCAAAATGTAACCGCCTTGTCTTCTTCAAAAATTAGATTTAAAGATGATGCTATTGTAAATGCGTCATTTATTAATTTCTCACAAGGAAATGTTTCCGTATATTTTAAAACAAGAGCAACTCTTCAATATAGAAATTTTACGGATACTGGTGCGTACTATTCTGGAAATAATAGTGATGTGTTTTATCTCTCATTTGAGAGAAGTAATTATGGAAGGATAGATTGGATAGAAAATATTTCTTCTGTCTCTGAACTCTCTTCAAAAATAAAAATAGGGAATAATTCAATCTTTGTAAATACAAGTGATGAAACTAACTTAAACAAATCAGCGAACTTAACTATTTTCAACTTACCTTATCCTGCTTTTAATATGAACGTAGATTTTGATGATGATGGCGTTTTTGAATCATGTCCTACTACTATTTGTGATAATATCAGTCTTGTATTAGGGTCTGCTTTGTTTAATGTAACACACTTCACAACCTATAATGTTACAGAAAGAGATATAACAGCTCCTACTTTTTCTTCTGCTGTAAACACTTCTTTGAATTTTAGAAAGTATGAAAACTTCACTGCGAACATTACTA
>CAYOOY010000023.1:6764-13973 GCA_964405725.1 uncultured Methanosarcinales archaeon
CTGATTTATTTTGTTTCAATGTTACAAATACCAACCCAATATTTAATGTGTCTTTAGAAAGACAAAGTGTAAATTACAATAGTTTATTTACATATCATATCAATTGTAGTGATCTTGATGGCGATACCCTTACTTATTATGATAATACCACTTTCTTTGATATTAACAGCAGTACCGGAATGATAAATTATACTCCTTCTTTTGATGAAGTAGGTAGTCATGTAATTAATATAAGTTGTACTGATGGCATCTTTAATACTTCCGAGACTTTTAATTATCAAGTAAATGATTCTACTTCTCCAACATTTAGTTCAGCCGTAAACACTTCTTTGAATTTTAGAAAGTATGAAAACTTCACTGCGAACATTACTATTGATGATCTTTCCCTTGATTCGTATATCTTTAGTAGTAATGCAAGTGGTAATTGGTTAAATCATAGTTTAGTTGATATTAGTGGCACCCAATTTAATGCGTCGAGTTACGCTAATATTAGTGTTGGTCGAGGAACCCAAGTTTGTTGGCAATATTTTGCAAATGACTCCAGTAGTAATAGTAATACTTCTGATTTATTTTGTTTCAATGTTACAAATACCAACCCAATATTTAATGTGTCTTTGGAAACTCAAATAGTTGACTCGGAATCTGTATTTACCTATCACATTAATTGTTCTGATATTGATGGGGATACAGTAACCTACCATGATAATAGTTCTTTGTTTGTGATTAATTCTAGCACGGGACTGATCAATTATACCGCTGTTGAAAATGAAATAGGAAGTGAAATTGTAAATATTACTTGTAGCGATGGCACAATTAATGTTTCTGAATCATTTAATTTTACTATTAATGATGCAACTGTGGCGACATTTAGTGATGCGTTAAATACCTCGGTACACTTTAAGAAACATACAAATTTCACTGCCAATATCACAATTAATGATACTGAACTTTACTCATACATTTTTTCTACTAATGCAACAGGAGTATGGGTGAATCAAACTGCTGTTTCAATTGGATCCTTAGAACAATATAATGCAACTGCCACTGCAAATATTAGTGTTGGTCGTGGCTCGTCAATGTGTTGGCAATATTATGCAAATGACTCTAATGCAAATATTGGAAATTCAAGTATATATTGTTTTACTGTAAATAACACGGCACCAGTGTTCAATTCCTCTGCCAATCAAAGTGCCACGGTTGGATCTTTATTTACCTATCAGGTAGATTGTAGGGACGTTGATGGTGATACATTAACATATACGGATAATTCCACGTTGTTTAACATTACTACAGCTGGTTCAATTAATGACACTCCTGTTGCTGGAGACATAGGAACTCACGCAATAAATGTAACCTGCTCGGATGCCGAATATAATGCTTCTACTGTTTTTAATTATGTAGTTTCAGCGGCACCCGTTGCCGAGGAAACGTCAACGGGCGGTGGAGGCGGCGGTGGTACCGCTCCATTAGAAAAAAACATATCAAAAGTTGAATGTACAAGTAATGATCAATGCCCTACAGACACCTATTGCGTAAGCAACCAATGCTTGAAAATATTTGATTTGAAAATAGTACAAGTAGATTCAGTTATACCCGGTAAACCATTTGGTATCACTTATTTTGTAAAAGGTATGGCAGATATTTCTGGTGATGTTAAGATAGATTTTTGGCTCTACAAAGATGGTGAAAAATCAACATCGGGTTCAGACACTATATTTATTGGAGATTTTGAAGAGAAAGTAGATTATGCAAATTTATTTGTCCCTTCAGATTCTTCTCCTGGAATATATACCTTATTTATGAAATTGTATTATGATGGGTATGAAGTTCTTGCTCATCGTTCAGTAGAAATTAGAGAGAAATCCTTTTTCCCTATGAGCTTAGTATTGAATATGCCCCCTTATATTGCACCCCTGGCAGGATGGAAATATTCAATTAATATGTCTTCTAAACAAAAGGTGGTCCCTCTCCTTTTGAAAAGAGAATTAATTAAAGATGGAGAAATAATCACGAGTAAGCAAGATAATTATTTGGTTGAAGGATCACTTACACTAGAAGAGGATGTACAGGGACTTCCAGAAGGAAAATATAAATTGATGTTAACTGCTACGGTTAATGAAGATACAATTACTACAAGTCGTGTGTTTCATGTTGGTGAACCTCCTAAAGTTTCTTCGGTTGGAAAGACGCTTTTCGGCCAAGCCATTTCTGGAGGAGAAGGTGGGACGTTTGGTAGCTTTTTCTTTGTTGTATTTATCGGATTAATAGTTCTATCTGGTGGATATTTACTCTATCGAAGAGGACCAAAAGATTTGAGTGCACTTGAAGAATGGACGCAAAGTATGGTTGATAAGAACGCAACAGATGAACAAATTGTACAAACCGTTCTTACTCACGGCGAATATTCTGAGGATGACATCGAAAACGTATTATCAAAAGTTCATAGTACTCAAAATTTGCAAAAACAGTATTTAGTTAATGATGAAACGTTAGAACAATTACGTACATTTGTTGAATTCCATGCAAAAGAACCAGTCAAGAAAGTAATTGCTGAATTAGAAGAAAATGGTTGGTCACCGGAATTTGTTGAGAGTTTTGTACATGCGCATAGAGCTAATTGATGTTATTATTGTTACATCTTAAGAATTAATCTTATAAAACACGTGTTTCTAAAATAGTATATGAGACTTGAACGTATTATTGATAGAAACTATGATCGAATTGAAGATCGTAATTGTATCCCTTTTATGCTAACGTGGTTGCGAGAGCATAAATCAATTGATAACCCTGATCCTTTAGTTGCTAAGAGAATATGTAAAGTGATAAAAAATATTGCTCAAGATGTTCCTAATCAAGTTAATGTAGATGATTTATCTCGATTATATGATTATCACGTGCAAGCAATTATTTCTGTACAATCACATTCTAAGATCCATACACATAATTATCAAGTAATGGATGCACATTTGCACTCCCATGCTTCCGATGTGGCATATGATATTTGGAAAAGAACCAAGGATGTTGGTTGGCTTGAAGATGCGTATATGATAAGTAAGTTAGGGGTAGAAAAATCAATCCCGTTAGATTTTGAACATGCTCGTGTATCTCTTAGGGTAGCTTGTGAACAAGGTAGAATCTTATATAAAAAAACATTTATGATGAAGATAAACAAAAAAAACTTTTACTTGAAATTGCTGGTATGAGAGAACAAAGAGCCAAACTTGAAGAAAATATTAATCATCATTGGGCTGGTCAAACGTATCTTCATATAGGATTTGATTATCGTACTTTATCTTTAGATCATGATTCCCACAACAAAACATATCTTGAAAAAATGTACCAAAATTTTCTTAAGGGTGGAAATTTGTTAGAAGCTATTGGTTCGGATGAAGCGGCTCCTGGTTTTAGTTTTGCATGTTCAGCAGCATTTGCATTATATAATGTAACCAATCATTTCCCATGGATGGAAAAATCATTTAAATGTGGCGTTAAATCTGTTAAACTAAAAAGTATTTCTGATCCTAATCTTCATGTGACTTATGATCGGCTCGCTTCTAAAGCAATATCTATTTCTAAGAGATTTGAAAAGAAACCAAAAGCACAAAAATATCTTCGTAAAGCAGTTCAACTTCTCAGAGAATATAATGAACGAACGGGAACAACACATTTTGAGTCCCAAATTACATATTTACGAGAATTGATGAAACCTTATAAGAGTAGATAAAAAGAGTGCCCCCGCCGTGCTGGAGGCTTCTATTAACGCGCCTTATTTGGCTTGTATCTGTTATTTGTAATAAAGGTTTATTACTATATAAGTTCATCCTTTTAGTTTGTTGAAAATTCTCCCCCCCTGTTTTTAGTAGGGTGTATTGTTTAGATTATTTTGGGGTGGTTTTTTTATATTGTTGAAAAAGGGAGGTTTATTCTATTTGAGAAATAATAGATTTGTTGATTTGTTTTGCCATTGCAAGGTTCTTAATAACAGTTAATTTTATTTCTTTTTTCTTATTTGCAATTTTTGACAATTCTCCTAAATCCATATCTTCAACTATCTTGTTTTTCTTAAAGAATTTTTCTAAGCTATCAACTATTATTTTTGGATAATGAACTTGTACAATTGTTTCACCATACGTTGCCACATAATAAGATTTATCAAAAGTAGAAAGAGATGGACTAAATAATACTTTGAGCCCCCTTTTTTTATAAAAACGCCAGATATAACGGTCTAGAGGAGTATTCCCAATACTAAGTGCATATGATTTAATCCCCTTTTCTTTTAACCTACCCATCATATGCCCTTCACGGTCTGGATGAAGTAAACCCTCCCATCCGTGAGCTCCTTGATAACAGTTAATATTTGGGTCTCCTTTTTCAAAGTTCTCAAACCAATCATCGATAATATCTTCCCAAAATTTCATCATTTTGTTCAAAGAATCAAATGTAAAAACAGAAATTTCTCCTTCAATAGAATCAATATTTTTTGGATTGACCTTCTCTTTTGTTAATTCTTCATATAATAAATCTAACTCTTTCTTACTTCTAACCACCCACTTTTTGTTAATGCTAAATAAGTTGTTTTTATTAAGTAACACCCCTTCATCTACTAATTGCAGGATTGCTTTTCTTACAGCTTGGAAAGTTACTGAACGACCATATCTTTTATGTATGAAATTAGTTAACTCAATGATTTTTAATGGATATTCTTTTGTTAGGATGCTAAATACCAAGTTCTTAACATTGTCATCTTTACCAAATGGAAGTGTTATTCTAATTGCCATTTAACTAAATAGTTAAATTACTTATTTAAACTTTTTGGTTTAATTTTGGTTGAACCAAACATATATTAATGTCAGCTATCACTACTATGACATAATAAACAAATGAGATAAAAATGAAAAGAGAAACAAAAATAACCTTATCAGCATTGTGCAGTTTTGTCATAGGGATGGGAACTATTATGGGTGGATTTTATACAGCATATCAAATTCGTGAACCAACCAAGGTAATTCAAAATCCGAAAATAGAAGGTTCTTACACAAATGATGAGCTTACAACTGTTAAGATATATCAAAGAAAAGAATTAGATGAATCACCTTATGTAGGATATGATTTAGTTGAAAGAAGTATAAGTTCAACGTATGTACAATTTAAACCAAAAATTTCTAAAGATTCACTAGCGATAATTGAAAAAAGTTTACTTGGTCATAGGTTTGTTACATTTTATGTAGATGGTGATGGAAGCAAAGACTTACTTCCAGATAATGCACCAAAGTTGCATTGCACATACACGGAAGGATGCGAATACCGTAACATAGTTAGAAGATAGTCTCCCATCTCCCATTCCTGCGTAAAGGGGGTCTATTGTTTATCTTCGGTGCGTGGGTCAAGAAATTTATTTAAAAATAAGTAATCTCCTTTTCTCTACATCTTACAAAAAATAAACAATTCTCCCCCTGTAACTTGTTCTAAACAAAGGCTGACTTATCTAATAATAGACCCTTTGTTCATAAGAAACAGGGCACATTACTTGAAGCGTTATGCCCTACTAAATTTCAAGGGTGGGCAGGTGAGTAGAAGGTAAATGCCCCCGCCGGGATTTGAACCCGAGTCGCTGCCTTTCTACGGAAAGGTTCCGAAAATGTGGATTTTCGCTACCTCGAAAGGGCAGAATGATAGTCCGGGCTACACCACAGGGGCATACTACTTCCAAAAACAAATCTCTTTAAAAAATTATCGTAACAACACTAGCTCTCTTTCTTTTTTAGTCATTGTGCGAAACCTGCCTGGTTTAAGCTCGCCAATAGATAATTTACCTATTTTGATACGAACGAGGCGTTTGACCTGATATCCACAATGTTCAAGCATACGTCGAATTATGCGATTTTTTCCTTCATGAATTGTTATCTCCACGAATTTTTCATCACCACGCACTTTTGCTGGTTTCGTTTTCCCATCTTCTAAAAGAACTCCTTTACGTAATTTTTCAATATCGTGATCTTTTATCTCGCGATCAAGTTCAGCAAGATATGTTTTACGCACCTCATACCGCGGATGCATAATTGAATTTGCAAAATCTCCATCATTGGTTAAGAGAAGTAATCCGGAGGTGTGATAATCTAACCTTCCTATTGGAAATACTCTTTCTTTAATGTTGATGTATGACATTACCGTTCTTAATTTATCATCAGTAAGAGCTGTAACACATTTTATTGGTTTATGAAAAACTAAATATATCTTTTTATCTGATTTTACAATTTTATTATCTACTTGGATTTCATCTTGCAGTGTTGCTTTATCTCCAATTGTAATTTTTTTCCCATTAACTTTGACACGCCCTTGCTGTATTAACTCTTCGGCCTTTCGTCTAGAACAATATCCATAATTGCTAAGAATCTTTTGAACTCGTATCATCGCGATTTTAATTTTAAATCAAGAACCAAATCTTCAAGTTTGCGTAAATCATATTTAACGCTATCAACTTTACGTCTAATCTCATTGTCACGAAAATCAAAATTAAGAAGTTCTCCATAAATGTTGTCTACTTCATCTCGTATCTTGGTAACTTCTTTTGTGAATCCTTTACCTGCTAAAAAAATTGCTCTACGAACCAATTCTCCTGGCAGATCAGCAAGTCCTAACACAAAATGATGTGAATTAACATTGATATCTTTAAGTGTACCATTTTTGACAAAATTAAGATATAATATTGCTTCAACATATTCTTGAATGGCGACTTTGTAACTTCCTTCACTCATCATTTTTGCTGCATGTTTTGCAATTGTATCTAAGGCTTTTTTCTCTTTTTCAATATCTTTGGCTAATGATGTAGCTTTTTTGAGATCGTCTCTGTGTACTGCATAAATGATCTGTTTACTTAGTTTAAGGACGTCTCTACTTTTTTTAATTAAGAGCTCTCTTTGTGAATCGTAGGACTTAAGTGTTTCTTGATGTTTTTTGTAGTTAACCATTGTCCTTACAAACTGCATATTACTTAATAACCTTTCTCCAAAAAGTTTATAAACACACTTCGATCCTGCGTCTGTATGGAAGCAGCAAGACCATTAGATACGTTAAATGCGGCACGTGGAAAGTCCGTATTAGTTGATTTGAAGAACGGATCAAGATATACCGGTAAGTTACGGGCATTCGATATTCATATTAATGTGGTGTTAGAGGAAGCAGAAGAACATAGAAACGGAGAATTAGTGC
>CAYOOY010000023.1:13983-16564 GCA_964405725.1 uncultured Methanosarcinales archaeon
GAAAATTAGGAACAGCATTTATTCGCGGTGACGCAATAACAATTATATCTCCAGCATGACGAAAGGAACACCAAGTATGGGCCGGCGTTCGGGCAAGAAAACGCACATTCAATGTAGGCGGTGCGGTCGAAGAACGTATCACGCACAGAAGAAAAAGTGTGCTTCATGCGGGTTTGGTGCTACAGCTAAAATGCGAAAGTATAATTGGAACAAGAAAATTTCTGCGTAATTTTTCTGCTCTGAAAAATATTCTATTTTTTAATTGCGTATTTTCATTTACTTCTAAAATTTAAGAGAAAATTAACCTAACATTACGTTTGCTCAAAATACGATAGACAAGAATCTTTGATTTGATTCACTGAAATGGTATTACATAACGCTTTGTCTTTGCTTGCTCGTGCAACTTGGGTAATGCAACTTCCAATTGATAGACTATGTTTAACGTATTTACATATTGCAGGATTCTTTGTTGCTGATGCTACTTGAGTAAGACATTTGTTTCTTGTATCTTTATCTAGATACATACAGTATTCATACCTGTTGGAGTCAAGTGCGACATCTTGAAAGCATGTTAATTTTTGTTTTGTATCTCCTACAAGGTCGCATAATTCTCCATTATCTGTGTCCATTCCTAATTGAAAGAAACAGTTATCTCTCCAATACACATTTTGAATTTTTCCACAAATTTCAATTTCTTTAGATTCAATAGCTACAGAATATCTGCAAAAATCAAATTTATTCCCATCATTGATTGCATCACATGCAGATACTTTTTTTGCTTTGGTTGCGAGATCAACTATGCAAGATTCTCTAATTTCAACACTTGAAATTTTACTACATTTGGTTTGCTCAAGATAGCAATTATCCCTTTCTACTCCTGCTTGCGATGAAGTACAGGCATCTTGATCAATATTTGAGATACAACCTACAAGAAATACTACACTTACAATTAATATACCTAGCAACCACTTCATATGGGAGTGAGTTATCTTTCTTTTTTTAAGAATTGTGAAAATATAGGATGGGAAAATATTTATTTTGAGATTTATAAACGAAATATATAAAAACAAACGTCAAATAAGCAGAGATTATGTGAGCGTGCCGGAGCGGTCAAACGGGCAGGGCTTAGGAGGAAAGAAATCTCATATCTCTGAGGTCTTCTTAACGAAGGTACCCTGTGGCTTAGTGCCTACGCAGGTTCAAACCCTGCCGCTCACATTTCCTTACTTTATGTGTTTTAGCAGGTTCAAAGATTTGCTTGTTTTAGCAAAACCAAGAAATTTTCAATTTCTACGGATCTGCCGCTCACATATTTTCAATCTTAGGTGATTCTGTGAATATAATATGATTGTTGCATACGGACATGGAGATTTGTACAACGTTGCTGATTTTACATTAGAATTAAAGAATGGTGAAATAACTGAGGAAGAAGTTCTACAACTAGGGATTCATGCTACTTTGCATTATAGTAGAATTGATAATTTAACATCTCATCAGATGTATACAAAATTCATGCAGATTTTTGATTGGAGAGGAACATATTTCTCGCTCTTGAATGGGGATCGAACATTTCATACACAAAATCTTCGTAATTATAGGGGGAGGCGCAATGTTGCTTTTATTGATTATCTTTCCGTTGGCGATGAAGAAAAATCTTTTGATGAGTGGCATACTCCAAATCTTATAGATGTTCTTAAAAATGTGGATGATGTTGAAGCAATTATTTGGCAAGTGCATGATGATCATGAAGAAGCTATCTATTCGTGGAATCGATTTCATCGAACTAAACTTTATATGGTGTGGGAAAATGATGAGGGATATCCACCATCTTTATTTGATTACAATCCTTCTATGATCTGGACAAAGAGAAGAGTTACGAAATAAATTTCTCCACTCGTTTACAATATAATTCTATGTCTGAGCAAAGATCGCTTACTTCTTGCTTTGCTATGTATGTACGATCGATTTGCGCTAATAATCCGCGAATAACAAATAAACACCTCGTAAGAGTTTGAGATGTAATATCGCGCTTCCAATCAATATCAATTAATAATGATAACAATTCATCAATTCGTTTACATGAACGAAGGACAGAATTAAGTAATAGTTCTAAATTTACAATATCTAGTGATTTGGTAAAATTATGTTTCTTTTTCGGATTTGTAAGTATTAATATCTCTTCAAGGGCTTGTGCAAAACTATCAAAATAAATATACATATCAGTAATCTCACGTTTACGATATTCTCCCGAATCAACGTGCGCTGAGAGTCTACTTATTTGTTGCCGGAAAAGTAATAAATTTGATCGTAATCGATTGATTTTTTCAGCAAACGAGATTTCATATACCTCTGTTAAAATCAAATTCTGTTTTATGGAGACTAATTTTGATGTTACGAGTGCTAATAATAACAAACCGAATGTCACTTCAATAACTGCTACAATTGAAAACACACCTTGTGGCACTATGTCACCAAATCCTGTTGATGTCGCTGTAATAAAACTAAAATAAATTGCATCTAATATCGATGTAATTGGCGCTTTTAGTATGGGTGAATATAATAACCCTACACCATTTGAAAA
>CAYOOY010000024.1:0-16014 GCA_964405725.1 uncultured Methanosarcinales archaeon
GGGTGCCGTCGGAGGCTAAAAGTATATTGTGCGGTTTGATATCTTTATGTACAATACCTGATTGATGCATAGGTACTAAATAATTCATAGATATTTGAGTTAAAAAATCGATAACTTGTGTTTGGGTAAGGACTTTATTTCCTGCAAGAACATGTTGTTCCAAATTTACACCAGGAGAATAATCACCTACAACAGCAACATTTAATGCATTTGCTTGAAATGAACTATAATTAGCATTAAGTGCGGTATTTACACGACGTAACTCTACTTGTAATTTATCTGATAAATCAGCAGATGACATCCCATTACTTCTCTCAACAAATTTAAGAGTTCTTTGCGTACCTTCTTCATTAGTTGCTCTATATGAATATCCTTGTCCACCACTTCCTAATTTTTCATGAACAGTTAATGTTTCACTAGTCAAAGGATTAGTAATTCTAAATGAAGCTGGAAGATCAGTAACGTCAGCGTCGCAAATAAGATCATATAGTGGAATAATGTCTGCCATATGTAAAAAAATAGTCTGTTATTTTTAAATGTTTCTATATAATTGCTACTTTAAAGTGAAAACATATTAGATAATATAGAAATCTATTTTTGAGAGAGAGAGAGAAAATTAGATAATTATATAACTTACATAATCCTTCTAAATGAATATGGGGTTGTTTGAAACTGATTTGAAAAGAATTCTAGAGGACTATATAAAAGATGAAAAAATACGTTTATCATTTCTACCCATTTTTTTCAACAAGTTTTCCCGAAGCATTGGTTCAATTGAGAGTGCCCAATCTGATGTAGCTGATCGCCTCTATAATTTTTATAAAAGTAACCGTGATGTACATAACGATTTTGGTACAGAAGAGGTGAAATTACGTCAAGCAAAATTAATGTATAAAGGTCTAAGGAAGACAATCCCTGAAGAGATATACAATTGGACTGCAAATAACCCCTTTGTTGAAAGAAGAACTATAGCTGGATTTTATCACGTATTTTACAAAAATCCCACAAAGACGAAATACAGATTATACCTTAACCCCAACTTAAGATATTTTAACGAAGTCTGTATGGAACTAATACTATCATTGGATGTAGGTATGAACAAAAATGTCCAAGGGAACCAGGCAAAGATAAATTTACCACTTAAGTTTAAAGTCTGTGTTGTTCCCTATCTTTATGACCATAGCCATAAAATAATAATATATTGTGATGGTAAAGAGATTTTGGGCCAAGTAATGGAAGTTTTAAGTAATATGCCAAAAAAGTATTTTTATCCAAGCGTCCCACATTTTACTCAGAAAATGAGTCGTGGGATTGGTTATGCTTTTGAGCCAGGAAAAAGTGAAAATGAAGCGTACAATTCATGGAGAAATGATGTTTTGGATTCTGAAAAAGGAAATATTTCATTTGGGATGTGGTTTTCAACCCTTGCTTCGAGAATAATATTTCAAACAGCTCAAAAAAATCACCATAACAAAAAACAATTTCTCAATTTCGTAGTCTTTCTTCGTGAATTAAAAAAAAATAGCTTGGACACACCTGCAGTAAGAGAGAAAATTGTCTTTGAATTTCGTCAAAAAATGTGGCCGTTAATTCAAATTGAAGTTAGAGAATCCGAATACACATCCATTTTTGATGAAATATTGGATGTGGAAACATAATTATTAAAGGTGCAAAATAAATGTTCTATTTTTGCCCCATATAAAACAGATATAGAAATCTATTTTTGATGCCAATAGTCAATATAAACTAGCACCTTACAAAATATCTCATGACACGATTTGGATTTTTTTATGATGTTGATTATACTGTTACTGAGGAATATCAGCAAATGCCACTATTTCGCGCATTTAGAGATAAAATTAAACGAGTTCATGGTATTGATTATGAAGATTATTTCACCACATTTTGCAATGAGACAGACCCTGGCATAGGAAGTATGGAGCAACTTATTATTGATAGACATGAAGTATTTACTGGTATTACAAATAAAGATTTTGAAGAAGTGTACGGACCACAAGTACAATTATCACCAGGTGTAAGAACATGGTTTACACGTATGAATGAATTTGTATATGATTGGGGACATGTTCCTGAACATCACGCAATTTCAGCAGGGTGTGAAGCATTTATCAAAGGAATGCCAATTGGTAAAGAATTCGCAAGTATTAACGCAGGCATATTTATTGACAACGAATATGGTCTTGAGCGAACAAAAAGTGTGGTTGAACAACGCAACAAATCAGACATAATAAAAGAAATATGCAAAGGAGAAGATTTACACGCAACTATTGGCATTAATGACTATCATATTAACTATGAAAATGCATTGGTGTTTGGTGATGGAGAAACTGACAGACGCATGTTTAGTTTTATTAAACAAATGGGTGGATTTTCAATTTGTGTGTATAAAGATGGCGTTCGTGGAGGACTTGATGAAGCTATTAAATTACAAGATGATGTGAATCTAATTATTCCAAGAGATTATAGTGAACATGGAAAATTAGAGCAAGAAGTGCAGTATCTTGTCACAAAATCTATAATGAAAACGTGCGACTATCGCTATGACTTAGTAGATGGCCTTCTACATAACCACATAAAAAATGCTGAATTAAAACAACTTACCCAGCGACATTTAGATTCCTGCCAAGATTGCCAATTTAGAAGCCAGCCAACGAAAATTTATTAAACAGATACACTCATATCATCTGAATGGATAAAATAGCACAAGGCGCAGAAGCAATTCTTCACAAGCAAGGAGAAGAAGTTATTAAAGAGAGATTTGCAAAAAAATATAGAGTTCCTGCACTTGATACTTCTTTAAGACAATTTAGAACAAGAAGAGAAGCAAAAATCTTAGGTAAATTAGAGACATTCAATTTTCCAGCTCCTCATTTAAAATCATTTTGTGATAAACGTATGACAATTAATATGGATTTTATTCAGGGTGACAAATTAAAAGATGTTCTAATTGAAGGTGACCAATATCAAAAATTGGCCCGTGAATTTGGGAGTAAAATAGGATTATTACATTCACGTAACATTGTTCATGGTGATTTAACGACATCAAATATTCTTGTTGGAGATGAGTTACACTTTATTGATTTCGGTTTATCTCAATTTTCTGATAAAATAGAAGATAAAGCGGTTGATTTATTTTTAATGGAGCGAGCTTTTGAAGCAACTCACACAGAGATTCATGAGAAGGCTCTTGAAGAAATTTACAAAGGATATAAAGAAAGTTGTCCTGAAGCGAAACACATTATCGAACGCTTAAAGAGTGTGAGAAAACGTGGGCGTAATAAAAACAAATAAATTAGAAATGTGCTTTTTCGATATAGACATTAGGTAATTCTGGTCTTGTTCCATTATCCAAATGCCGTTTTTTTAGAAACAAATTAACTTCCATTTTCATTACTTCTGGCGTTCTAAATCCAGTAAACATTGTCTGTAAGAGACCAGAGTGATGTTGTGTTTTTTCATCTTCTGATTGTATTTCTGGGTTGTTCATTATTTTTTCACGAGCATTTCGGTAAATTTCATTTACTTTGTTGAACCCAACATAATATCCTAGCAGCATTGGATCTCTCAATCGCCTCATTGTATCTTGATCATGAGCAGCAAGTCCGGCTTCTAATGCATCTCTTGGATAATAATCAGTAGCTAATAATTCAGCCATTTCTGCTGCACTTTTTCCTTCATAATATGAAAGATATGCAATACCAGCATTTAGAGTATCTCCAATTCTTCGTGAAACATGCTCAAATTGTGAAATTTCTGCAGCTTGAGGAGTATTGAAATAATTAGTAACACCAATAATTTCTCCCAATACCGCTAAGCCCTCAGAAGTTAAGCCAAATTCAGGATTACTAAATAAATATTCAGTTGAAAAGGCTTGATGTGTTTGGTGACCAAATGGACCTTCATGCGCAATTAAAGCAACCAATTTAGGCAATCGGCTTTCATACCCAATATTTATCCATCCAAGCCATTGATGAGGGTTATTTTCTTTTACATCGACATCCAGTTTAGTATGAATTCGTCGTTGAAACATTTGTGATGCCAAATCATCTAAATCAGTTTTATGCCTTCGTGCAATATCTTCATACAGAACTCTATCACTGGTGTTAACATTAGCTTGAGGTAGATTCATTTCTTCCATTGAGAAATATTCTTCAACAGTTTGTTTGTGTGCATCTACAACATCACGCAAATCATTTACAGTCATTCCTGCCGACATCAACTTATGTTCAAAAAATGATTTTCTATCTAATGGTTCAACTTCTCTTAATCTAATTTGACTGTTTAAAGATTGAATACATGAAAGAACTTTTTGAGTATGAATGTCCATATAATCTTTAAAAAAATCTTTATTTGAAATATTTGCATCTGCTATTCTTTGATTATGTGCATTATACCGTTCTGCAAATATAGCAAGAGTATCCCGATATTTTTTTCCAGTATTACGTAATCGTGATCGTGATCCGATATTTTGATAAACATGACTTTGGAATTGACCATATTCAGCGTCCAGCTTACGCATTTTATCACCTAATCGTCTCTTTGAAGAAACCATGCTAATATCCCTCGTGATGTGTATTATATTCTTTCCATGCTTTGTCTGGATGTCCATACCTACTTTTAATATACTTTAGCATACCAACTGCTTCATCTACGGCAACACCAATACTATCCCATTTTTTAGGGTACCATTGCTCGGTATTCGAACCATTAAGTTGGCCAAGCCCAGTAGCTTTAGATTTTGATTTCCCATTTTTGTACGTTGAGTTTGTTCCTCGACCACATGAAGCTGGATTTATCCATTTATGAGAATCTTGCAAAGAAGTATGTACAGTTGGCCATGTTCCGGGATATTTGTTTGCTGAAACACATTTTTTTCCATCTTGAGGAACATCTACTTTGATAGTATAATTTGGAATTCCCACTTTACCATTTTCGGATTCACTTCGCATAAGATTATGTAAACTTTTTAGTTTCGCCCAACTTGGTGGAACCCCTGCAATTTTTGCAGCTTTTTGATATACTGAAATTTGTTCTTCAGATCCTGGTGTAAGCTGCCTACCAAGTGTATAATTCATAATTAATTCTGCTAATTTATCTTGTCCGCGTGGACTTAAATGTAATTCATCTCGACCCATATATTTATTAAGAACATGTGCTGGATTATTTGGATCAATTACAGCTTTGCTCCAATCAGCAACATATACTTTACCATTTTGATGATCTCTAAGCCAACTATTAACAGCACTTACACGACGTAAATGACCTGGTTTCCACGTTTTATACTCATCAAATGGAGGAAGAGTAATTGCAATTAAATGTGCACCATGATCATCCACCATTTCAACCATTTCATCAAGATGTTTTACAATTCGTGCACCACTTTTATTTGGGATATCATTTCGTCCAGCAAATAATATGATTTCGTCATATTTATCTTCTTTAAGTTCTTCTTTAAGGATTCCTTTTATTTGTGAAATGGATGTTCTTGCTTTTGCAACATTAGTTATTTCAACATCAGGACAATATTTTTGTACTAAACGAATTGAGCGAGGGTTATTTCCCGATGCCGTAGGTGCTAAACTTGAAGATCCTACAACTAATATCTTATCCCCTGCATTTAATTTACACATATCTCCTGCAGCAACTTTTTCTTCATCATCAGCATCACCCGGACGATCTGAACTTGCATCATGCAAATAAAAATTATCTCTCTCTGAATTCACTGCTGCGCCACCAGCACCAATTAGTGCCATTTGACCAATCATAATTGCACCAGCGCCATATTTTCGCCAATTTGATGTTCTTGAATTATTTCCACACCAATCACGCAAACGATTTTTCGCGTAATTAAAATTAGGAATTCCCCATTTATTTAGAGCATATGCACCCAAACCAGCAATTCCAGCATAAATTGCATGTTCACTATGATTACTAATTGCATTTGGAACAAAATCAGGAACACTTCGAGCAACTTTTCCTGCAGTTTCACGTAATAGATCACTTGCAGCCCAATACGCAATCGCATTTCCAGCAACATATATAGAAGCATCAAGAACTTTATCTGTTGTATCTAATTGTAAACGACGAGGTCTAGGTATTTTATTTGTAACAAATTGAGTGATAGGTTCAATTTTATTGACCAAGTAGTGTGTTAATACTGCGCCAATACCAATTTGAGCAACATCAGTCCAACCTTGAGGATATGCATCTAGTAAAGAATCAACACCCATCGCAGCTGCCGTTGCTATTCCTACAACACCAACTACTTCAGCGCTTTGTTTAAGAATATTCTCAAGAGTTTGCCGCATAGCCATATTAGATACTAAAGACTATGAGTTCTTTATAAAGTTTGCCTTATAATTGTTACTTCACAGTAGTTTTAAATCGAATCTGCGAGCAATCGTACCTGGACCCCTTCGATGAACTTTTGGTCCATCATCATACAAAAAACCAGCCTCAGAAAGATTATCACGCACTAATCTAGCACAAGAATAGGTTGCTAATATACCTGTTTCATGTAAATTACGATACATATGAGAAAATAAGTCAACAGACCACATCTCTGGTGAATTTTTTGGAGAAAATGGGTCGTAGAAGATGGCATCAAATTTGGCAGATATTGTTGGAACTATTTCACGTGCATCACCAAGTAGCAGCTTAACAGTAACATTGTTATGTGTAAATTGCAAATTAGTAGAAGATAATTTCTTGTAATGGGAATAAAATGAGATGGGAGGATTAACATGCTGAATATTATTAACAATTGCAGGATCAAATTCAACACCAATTACTTCAATAAGGCAATCAGGGTTCTCATCAAGTGCTTCAGAGATTGCCATTGCTGAATTATACCCTAAGCCAAAAAACATGTCTAAAATAACCAATTTACCAGATTTTGCTTTTTCACGAATTTTACAGGGAATTGCATACTTAAGGATTGCTTCTTGCACCGCTCCAGTGTGGGAATGATAACTCTCACCAATGGTCTCATTATGATATGTCTCAGTTTTATCTTGAGTGATTATTTTTTTTAGCATATAGATTAATTTTATATTCATTCTATATTAATATAACGCAGAATAATAATGAATATAAACAGAAGTCAAACATCAAATGTATGACAGATAAATATTTTGTTTCACCACAACTACTTTTAGAAGATTCTTACAGATTAGCACAGCAAGTTCTTAATTCTGGTTTTAGACCAGATTATTTAGTAGCAGTATGGCGAGGTGGCACACCAATTGGCGCCGCAGTACATGAATTTTTCAAATACCACCAAGTTAATCCCGTACATCACGTTATTGGAACAAATTCATATGAGGGTAAGAAACGAAAAGATCCAGTAGATGTGTGGGGTCTTGAATTTTTAGTAAATACAGTTAATTCAGAAGATTCAATTCTTTGGATCGATGATGTCTACGAAAGTGGATTAAGTCTTAAAGCCGCATTAGGTGATTATAAACAACTAGCCAGAAAAAATACGTCTCAAGATCAGCGTATAGCAACAGTTCATTGGAAACCTTCAAAAAATAAATCTGGAAGAGATCCTGATTTTTTTGTGCATAAAGATAAAGAAGATTGGATAAATTATCCACATGAATTAGAAGGATTAACTATTGATGAAATTCGTGAGTATAAAGGACCAAGAATTGCTACATTAATTGAAAACAAAGGATGAGCATAGAAACCACCATTCAACAAACAGTAAAATATGTACAAGAAACTCTTGTAGATGCAGAAGGTGGCCATGATTGGTGGCATATATATCGCGTGTGGCAATTATCAAAACATATTGCTCAAAGAGAAAAAGTAGATCTGTTTGTAGTTGAACTTGGTGCATTACTTCATGATATTGCAGATTCTAAATTTCATGATGGTGATGAAGAAATAGGGGCGAAAAAAGCAAGAGAATTCTTAGAATCAATACATGTTGAAGAAGAGGTTATTTCTCATGTTGAAAATATTGTCGCAAATATTTCATTTAAGGGGGGAAAAGAAATTCAAAAATTTAAATCAGTAGAATTAGATGTTATTCAAGATGCAGATAGATTAGATGCAATCGGAGCAATTGGCATTGCACGAACATTCAATTATGGTGGACATAAAAATAGAGAAATGTATAATCCTAATATTCCACCTAACTTAAATATGACAAAAGAAGAATATAAAAGTAGTATGGCTCCTACTATTAATCACTTTTATGAAAAACTTCTTCTATTAAAAGAGAGAATGAATACAGTTACAGGAAGAGCAATGGCAGAAGAAAGGCACACGTTTATGGAACAATACTTGATTCAATTCTACAAAGAGTGGGATGGTGTGAGATAATTAATTATTGACAACTTCAAATTCAGAATTACAATGTATTTTCAAAGTTTCATTAACTTTTTTCATTTCTAAAATAGGATCAACACACAAAGCAGGACCTTCTTTAGAAGTTGAACAACCAAAACAATCATAATAACCCTTAGTTGTATGCTGCATTAATACAATCCCATCCAATTGCCAAGGATATTGAATTACTTCAACAAATGTTTTTCCAGATTCAGAATCCCTACATTGCCTAGGGTGACTTTCCATTGCAGGGTTTCCAGCATTAATACAATCATCAAAAGAGTCAATAACATTGTTCGTCTCAATTGTTGAACAACCAAGCACAAATATAGCCAATAAAAGAGTTATTGATATGATCATTCTCATACTATCTTAGCCCTTCCCTTTCGTACAAGTAAATTCGCGACCTCTGCAAAAATATCAATTTCATCACCTATGTTATATGGGCCGTACACCTTCATATCTTTCCATACGAAGGAAGGCATCGGATGTATAATACGCACTTTAGTTGTATCAATTTCTTTTTCTTTTGCATTCTCCTTACCTTCATCTTCTTTTGACTCTACTTCTTTTGTTTCTTTTGTATCATGTTCTTTTTTCGATTCAAAATCCAGTTTTTGATCAACTGCAGGTTTAGGTAAACTTGCTGAGATATCAATTCGTGAAGAGGTAAGATCGGGAAGTTTGGCATTAATCACTTTGAATAATACTCCGCGCCTGAATGTGTCAAGCACTTGTAATATCTGAGCATAGAAATCTTTCTCTTCACGAAGCATGCATCCAGTATCAATGATATCAGATCCTGTCTTGCTACGATTAAGCGCCACTGCAATAATTTTTTGCTCACGCTTTTCATATATTTCTTTCAATATTCGTTTAATACTTCGCAACTCATACGAAATTTTATCTTTTTCAGTTGCCGCAAACACATTATCATCAGTTTTACTTTGCTCAAGTAAAACCTTCTTCTCACGCACGTAGGAAACAACATCAACAAAAAACGCTGGATCTACTTCCTGTAAATCCTCACGTTTTTTCTCATTTCGCAATATATCGTACAACGTCTCTAATGTAATCTTTATATCCATAGTACTCTCTATCCCCACCTCACAATTTCAAGACTAATTGTTTTTTTAAAATTATTGTAGCTTTTGTTGTGATGTTAGAAACATTATTAAGAGTGTTGTGTAACAAATAAGATGTGAATATTCAAAATCATATAGTAAACGATCATCTTGCCATACGTGTAATTCCTAATTCATCACAAAGCTGCGTGAAAATCATTAATGGTGTTCCCAAGTACCAACTAAGGGCAAAGCTAACAAGGCAGTAGTAAAATTATTTAAAAAATTAGGATTTAATGTAGAAATAGTTAAAGGAGAAAAAACACGCAACAAAATTCTACGGATATTGTAAGACTGCATTGTAACACTCTATTATAATACGTAAGGTATGTACATTTAATAGTTCTAAATACACATTTCCAATTACGTTAAAACATATAAAGAAAATAATAATCATTTCTCTATGATCCCGGTAAACATCAAACTTAACATCGCGCTAATAGCGGCAATTGCCAACAATAATGTAATTGGAAACGAAGGGTTAATTCCATGGGAAATTCCTCAAGATATGAGGTATTTTAGAAAACGTACACTTCGCCAAGCAGTTATCATGGGAAGAAAAACATATGAAAGTATCCCGGAACAGTATCGACCATTATCAAAACGCGACAATATTATCATTACACGGCAACAAAATTACGAACAAGAAGGAGCATATGTTGCACATTCACTAGATGAAGCACTTAATGTAGCTACATTACTAACAGTTCAAAAAGATACGCCAAAAGAGAGAATATACATTGCTGGTGGATCAGAGATCTATAACATAGCTATGCCTCTTGCAGATAGGCTAGAAATTACAAGAGTACATGCAGATTTTAAGGGTGATACATTTTTTCCCGCTATTGATACACAGATGTGGGACGAAGTGTTTAAAGAAGATCATGAGGGGTATTCATTTTTACGATATGAACGAAAATGAATCCATTAGATAAAGCAAAAATATATAAACGTTAATTCGCTTCCACCTACTAAGAAAAGAGGATGAGACAGAAATTATTACTAGCAGGAATTTTTCTTACACTAGTTCAAGCTTCATTTGTATTGGCAGAAGAGGAGTCTTCAAACGTATTTTGGTGGTTCCTCGCAATCCTATTCCTTGGTATAGGTGGTTTCTTGTGGTATTCTCATTCAAACAAGAAAACAATTAACGGAATGCCTAAGCATGTAATTGATTATATCACTATGCATATTCAAAGTGGGAAAAAGCACCACCACATTAAACATTCACTCAAACAAGCTGGTTGGAAGGAAGAAGACATTGATAAGGCGTACAAAGCCACAATGGATCATAATTATAGTAAATATCAAAAAAGTGGATCAGAAGCAGATAGACGTAAACAAAACATGATCAAAATTATTGGGGTTTCTGCAGCGTTGTTAGTGGCTGTGATTTTTGCACTTACGATAGCTGGTGGTGGAAGTAAGGCGGGAAAAGCAATCCATCTACAAGATAGCTATGCTCATGATAAGCCATTCTTATGCACTCCACCTCATATAGATACAGCTGGTGGATGTTGCCTTGATAAGGATAATAATTCTGTGTGTGATGTGATTGAAACACGTGAAGCCAAAAAGCCGGAAGTGAGCAAAACCACTTGTACGGACCATATTGAATGCGTCACGGGCGAGCAATGTATAAATGAAAAATGTGTTGTACCAACAAGGAACGCGGTTGATTGCCCAACGAAGCGATGTCGAGCAAACGCATTTCATATAAAAATACGAAACGACGATAGCGAAAGATACATTACTGGAGAAGGAAGTTATACAAGCGCAGGAGCGCTTGCGTGGAGCATTAAACAAACACCTATTTTTTGTGAAGGAGATACACCTGAAGTTCCAATAGAATTTGAATCACGCGGGTTAGTGTGTTATGATTTTGCTGGATCGCCAGTATCATGTGATCAAGAAACTGATATTAGTTGCACAACAGAAACAGATTGTGCTAATTGCCTTGGATTATATGGGGTAGCTTGTTCATGTACAGAAAATGTCTGTGTGAAGAAATCAGTTAAAGATATTCAAAGTGAAGTAGTTAACAAAGAAATTGTTACATTAGCGCCTGGTCAAACATCAAAAACACCGGTTCATCCTATACCAGAAATTCACGAAAGACTTAAAGGATTTACCTTAACTCTTGATAAAGTAGAAAAAAGTTGTTTTAAATAATGATTACAACAACACTTCTCGTAGATTAAAATCAAATTGTCGTACGAATTCTTCAGCAATTAAGGGATTACTATCATGTATTTGTTCATACACATCCTTGCTAAAACAATGCGCGCACAAAGCCATAGATTTAGAGCAAAACAAACACGTACTACTTCCCTCTAAATGAAACCCAGAAATACTTGCAGCAAGTTCCTTATCATATTCTCCTACCATTACTTGCATCTTTACAGCTAAACATTCACTGCATACTGGGTTAGTTATCACATCATCACAATCAACACACATATGGGAATTCATAAATCCGCCTCCGTGTACAAAAAGAGCACATGTTTTGCAAAGTAAAACTTATATATATGCTTTACACCCTTACCATATATGGGATATATACGTATTAAAAAAATTTCTGGAAACCCGTACGCATATTTATGTTCAACAATATCAACGCCTAAAGGTCCACGACAAAAAGTAGGAAAATATTTAGGACGTGTTCATGAAATGCCCAATAGTACAGAAATTTCAAGAGAAGTAGCTGGAAATAATAGAAAAAAGTTATTACAAGATTTAATTATTAGAGAACTTGAAGGACATGGGTTTATTTCTAGGGGTGATAAACATGTTAAAGATACTTTTTCATTTCAAGATTTTGCCATTCGTAAAGGAAACAAATCAACTGTTCTCAAATTAAGTAACGGATATTTATGTGATTTTACAGTATCGCGTATTCGTAATTTTAAACGTTCTAAAAATATTGCCAAAGATGCAAAGATACTAGCGACATATTTTCATCAAGCAGGAATATTGATATCACAAGAAGAATTCATACGGTTTTATCAGAGTTAAAGATGAGATACAACCATACACAAATTGGACATTTAATGATATACGTGATAATTGGTATGATTTTCTATTTTGGATATATTTTAATTAATATTGGTTTAGAAAGATCAATAATTGCAATATTGGCTCTTGTAGTAGTCCTTGTAGGATCATTTTCTTCACTAAATGTACGAATTAACAAAGAACATCTTCACATTAAGTTTGGTTATGGTATATTCAAAAAAAAATTCAATCTTAAAGATATAGTTTCAGCAAAATCTGTCAAGAATCATTGGTATAATGGATGGGGAATTAGAGTATGGTTTTGGCCATATATGTGGATCTTTAACGTTTCTGGGTTTGATGCAGTTGAACTAAAAATGAGTAATGGGAAAATATATAGAATCGGTACTGATGAACCTAAAAAGTTAGAAGAAGCAATTCTCCATAACATTCGTTAGTTTTATTAAGATACAATTACTTCTCAGAGTATGGCATGGGAAGAGATTTTTAAGAAGGGAGGAGATCATTTTTTGCAAAAACCGCATGAAGCTATGCCTACACTAAAAAAATTATTTCTCAAAAACAATGTTAAAAAAGTATTAGATCTTGGCTGCGGATCAGGAAGACATGTAATTGATTTTGCAAAAGATGGATTTGATGTATATGGCATGGACAATTCACCTTCTGGATTAAAAAAAACAAAGGAAAAATTAAAACAGCATAAACTAAAAGCTAAATTAAAGAATGCAGATTGTTTCAAAACATATCCCTATAAAGATAATTCAGTTGATGCAGTTATTTCAGTTCAAGTAATACATCATGCCAAAATAAAAAATATAAAAAAATGTATTTCAGAGATTACAAGAGTTCTTAAGCCAAAAGGATATGTATTTGTTACAGTTACTAAATGTAAATACCACAAATCAACTGGCACCAAAATGAAAATGATTGAGCCAAACACCTATATTATGCTAAGTGGATTTGAAAAAGGAATCCCCCATCATATTTTTAGTGTAGCTAGATTACGAGAATATTTTAATAAATTCAAGATTCTTGATATTTGGACAGATAAAGCTGACCATTATTGTCTACTTGGTCAATTAAAGTAATTCCTTAGCAATTATTATTTTCCACAGAATACATTTATAACAAATAACAAAATAATAGCCTTTATGGGAGATTTTAGCAAACTAGGTCTGAAAAAAGATATCTTAACAGTTCTATCTAGCTTACAGCTTACAAAAACACTTGAAGTGCAAGATACAATAATTCCTCTTGCAATGAAAGGAAAAAATGTTGTATTTACCTCAAAAACGGGAAGTGGAAAAACGCTTGCATATCTTCTTGGTTACCTTGGAAAAATCAACAAAAAGTTAGGTCCACAAATGATTGTAATGGTTCCAACACGAGAATTATGCATACAAGTAGGTAAAGAAATCAAAAAAATATGTGACCCATTAGATATTAATGTAGGTATGCTCTACGGTGGAAGAACAGTAAAGGGAGATTATCGAACTGTTACAAAAAAAAATCAAATTATAGTGGGAACACCAGGAAGATTACTTTTACATGTTAATGAGAAAAAAATTAAAGTTGGCGAAGTAAAATATGTGGTGTACGATGAATCCGATCAAATGTTTGATAATGGTTTTTATGATGATTGTGTCTATCTTCTCAAAAGAGTAAGTAAAGACGCACAAATTATTTTCTCATCAGCAACAATGACTAATAGCGTAAATGAATTCATTGAGACAGTCATAGTTGAATATGAATTAGTACATATAGGTGAATTAATTCCAAAAAATATTGTGCAAGAAAAACTATATTGTGATAAATTAGAAAAAAATGATATTCTCCTCACATTTCTAGGATCTCAAAAGTATAAGCGAGCGATGATATTTTGTAATACTAAAATAAAATCCCATAATATCTCAAGATTCCTGCAAGAAAACAAATTCAAAGCAAAACCACTTAATGGTGATCTTACACAAAGAGAAAGATCTACTAGTCTTAATTTATTCAAAGAAGGAAAAACTCCTATTTTAGTTACAACGGATGTCGCAGCACGTGGTCTTCATATTCCAGAAGTTGATATAATTATTAATTATGATGTGCCAACACGAAGTGAATTCTATGTACATCGAATTGGACGAACTGGTCGAGTTGATACAAAGGGATATTCTCTTACGTTTGTGTGTAATGAAGATATAGACAGATTTAAGCGTATTGAAGATATATATGAATTAGCCGTTTCTGACATAACAAAGAAAAAAATAAAATAAAATGTGGATTTACGTTAATATAATGTAAGAATTATTCCTTTTTAACATTAACTGCTTTTGGGCCACGATCTCCTTCCTCTACATCAAATGTAACGGAGTCGTTTTCACGTAAAGTAACGCCCTGATCTAGTGCTGATTGGTGCACAAACACTTCTTTTCCATCTTCTGTGGCAATAAAGCCAAATCCTTTCATTTCGTTAAAAAATTTTACTGTTCCTTTCATTTTTGTTCCTCATTAGTTTACTATACTGATACTCACTATACTTAAACTTAGAACATAGTCAACAAATAGCCAACCTGTTCCAAATCTGTATAATACAGGTCCCCTTTTTAAATGATTCTATTTGTTCTTGCAGAATCTCTATTTTACAGAATCAGCATCATTGAATTTTTGCATAAATGAAATAATTATCAAGATATATTTCAATGATATTATTCTCTTTAACAAGTTCTAATGTAGTGCCATCAATAGGAATAGTTCTTAATTCTCTAGGTTTAATATTTCCAACATAGGAAGAACCATATTCAGAGACAAGAATTCCTGCTTTTGTTCTCCTAATCGTTGTTCCATCTATTTCATATTCACCAGTAAATGAAATGGTTTCACCATCAATTAAGGGATATTTTTTGAGCAATAGTAAATTATTTTGTAATTCAACAAGTTTGGGAGGAGCTAAATAACGAATAGTATCTCCCTTTTTTCTATGTTTAATCCAATGATAAAACAAATATTCGTCCTTAACCTTGATTATTTTTCCTGCGTAGCATAAACTTGGAGTGATTGTATTAAATTCTGGCTCATGCAAATCATCAATAGTTTTACCAATTGCATATTGCATACTCATTCCATTTCTGTATGAGCCAAATATTATAATTTGTTTATCAAAGATTGTATACAAGTTAGGAGTTTCAATTTCCCAATAATTTCCAGGAGAAAATAATGGAGGTAATGTCTCCCAATTAAGTAAATCAGAAGATTTCAATAGCGCAACACACCCACTCTTTTCATATGGTTTTGATATGTCCTTTGCAGCTAATGTACAGTAATATACCTCATCCTTTTGAAAAATATGGGGATCCCTCCAACAAAATTTATGAATTGAATTTGGATAATAAAATGGTTCTGTTTGTGTATTTTGTATGATAGTTTGCTGTGGATTCCATTTTTTAAGATCAGTAGATGTTGCAAGACTAACACGTTGTAAATAATGATCATCTTCTTTGACATCATCAACTTCGGAATAAAACATCAAATA
>CAYOOY010000025.1:0-13982 GCA_964405725.1 uncultured Methanosarcinales archaeon
AAATCTAATTATATCTTGTGTTTCTAACCCGACTTTATTTTTTACTTCTTCAAAACTTCCATTTTCAAAATGTAATATTCTTTGTGCAAGTTGATTGGTAATATTATGTGTCACGTATGCAGCTATCTTGCGCGGAGCTTCTGGGAATAATAATCTTGTTTCTTCAGATCCTACTGTTTGTGGAAATGCTTCAAATGGAACGCCGATGTGAAAGCCTTTATTCCCACTAAATTTACACGAAATTGCCGTAACACCATTATATTGTAAGAATTTAATTACTAAATCAGCGCAGATACGTGAATATTCAAATATCGCGCAATCAATATCAAGTACAAGATCCCATCCAGATCTCATTTCCGCTAATTGTGATCGCTTTAACGTTGCACTAATAGATAGAGGATTTTGCCATCTCTCTTCTGATGCATGAAATGATGTAACACCTTTTAGAGCCAATTCAAGAACATCACGAGGGTATGATAATGTGTCTGGTCGCTTTCCATAGCCTTGCCCAAAACACATACCTATTTCACGATCCACTGCGTGCTCAATCATTGCGTCTTGGATATCCTTTCGCTTGTAATGTTTAAGAACTGCGCTTTTAGTAAGCATATACTCCTTGTAGAAGGTAATATTTTTATATCTTTAGGGTCTGATTTGGTAGATTAAAAAAGTTTAGGGGCACGCCCGCAATCGAAATACTAAAGCCTCGATGGTTTAATCCCTGCAACTTCTCGAATTTGCAACCCTTTGAACATGGAGATTGAATCTTATGGCTGCTCCATTCCTGGCCTGACCAGTTTCGAAGCAAGTCCATCCCAAAGGACAAACCGTCAACAAAGACAACAAGGACCATCAAAACAATAATATCCCTTTTTTGGGCTTCGGCTCTGTGTAAGGTCCGTTCACAGTAACAACGCAGGACCAGCGCGCCAGCCTAGCTATCCCTCGATAAGGGATTTAGGTTTATCCTATAAAAAAGTATCTGTTAAAATAGATTTATTCTAAATATCATCGCACAAACATATATAAATAATTACTCATTTCCTAGTATATGGCAAAAAGAGGTCATAAACCTAAGAGGCGCAAGGTAGGACACCATGTAATTCATGCGGATGAGTTTCATCCCATATTTAGGCAGAATTTAACGTTTTCACAAAAAGCTGCTGATGCGATTGCAAAATTTGGTGGAAGTTGGACATTCATTATATTCTTCTTTATGATTTTAGTCATATGGATGGGCTTTAATACATTTTTACTTCTCTCAAATGCATTTGATCCATATCCATATATTTTACTGAATTTGGTATTGTCATGTTTGGCTGCAATCCAAGCTCCTGTAATTTTAATGGCACAGAACAGAGATGCAGAGCGAGATCGAGTTGAAGCACATTACGATTATGCCGTTAATAGGCGTGCAGAGAGAGAAATTCTTGCAATTCAAGATGAACTTAGAGTCATTAAGAAGTTAATGAAGAACAAGTAGATCTTTACTGCAACACAATTCTTTTAAATCATTCATTATTACTATATGTATGTCAATTGAAGATGTGGGTTTACGGTGCGGTATTGAGATTCATCAGCAATTAGAAGGAAAGAAGTTATTTTGCAGAACACCAACACGTATTCGTGATGATGAACCAGATTATTCTATTTCACGTAAACTAAGAGCATCAGCCGGAGAGAGTGGTACAATTGATGTCGCAGCCGCACAAGAACAGATTATTGATAGAACATTCATATATCAAGGGTATAAGGATAGTATTTCACTTGTTGAACTTGATGAAGAACCACCACACTCAATCAACGAAGACGCGCTTCATACCAGTTTACAATTTGTTAAAATGGTTAATTCGCAAGTATCACCAGTTATTCAAGTAATGCGAAAAACGGTAGCTGATGGATCTAACACGTCTGGATTTCAACGAACAGCATTGATTTCACGTGGTGGAAAAATTGAGACCAGCGAAGGTGATGTGCGTATCGCAAATATTTCCATTGAAGAAGATTCATGTAGAATAATATCAAATACACCATCTGAAAAAACATATAGATTAGATCGATTAGGAATTCCTCTTATTGAAATAGGAACTGAGCCCGATATTCGCTCAGCTGATCAGTGCAAGGAAGCCGCACAAAAAATAGGAATGCTTCTTCGATCATTACCTGGTATTAAACGAGGCCTTGGTACAATTAGACAAGATGTTAATGTCTCAATACGAGGTGGCGCTCGTGTTGAAATTAAAGGCGCGCAAGATCTTAAAATGATTCCAACTCTTGTTGAATTAGAAGCTAAACGCCAACAGGAATTATTATCAATTAGAGATTCATTAGAATTAAAGGAACTTAATGAATTAGACATTATTGATTGTTCTCAATTATTTAAAGACACAGATGCAAAAGTTATCAAGCGAGGATTAGAAGATAATGGAAAAGTCTTAGTCATAAAACTTGAACATTTTGCAGGTTTGATTGGTAAAGAGATCCAACCAGATTATCGATTGGGAATTGAATTTTCTGGTAGAGCAAAAATCATTGCTGGTGTTGGCGGTATTTTCCATAGTGATGAATTACCCAATTATGGTATTTTGCAAAAAGAAGTCGATGTAATTCGAGAGAAATTACACTGTGAAAATAATGACGGGTTTATTCTTGTTGCTGCACCGTATGCAAACGCGAAGAGAGCTCTTGAAGCTGTGTATCAAAGAGCTAAAGAATTATTGATAGGAATACCACAAGAAGTCAGAAAAGCCAATAGTGATGGAACTACGTCATATATGAGGCCTATGCCCGGAGCTGCTCGAATGTATCCTGAAACTGACGTGCCTCTTATTTTTCCTGATGTATCTTCTATTGAATTGCCAGAATTGCTTGATGATAAGGCAAAAAGATTTGCAGAAGAATTCTCTCTTGGTAAAGACCTTTCAATTTTTATTGTCAAATCTTCACAAGTTGATTTGTTTGAAGAATTGGTTGCTTTGCATCCAAAAATGAAACCAGCGTTTATTGCTGAAACGCTCACATCTACCGTTCTTGAAATAAAGCGAAAATATAATGTAGATCCAAACGTGTTAACTAGTGATAATTTTCGATCTTTGTTTACGTACTTGGATCAAGGTAAAATCCACAAGGACATTGTCCTTGATGTATTAATTGATATGATAAAAGGAAATTTTGACATAGCTAATTATGAATCTTTGTCAACCGAGGAAATTCACACTACTATTCAAAAGATAGTGAATGAAAATAAGGATGCACCGTTTGGCGCCCTAATGGGACAATGTATGAAAGCACTTGCTGGAAAAGCATCTGGACAGATAATTTCACAAAACCTAAAAACAATACTTGAGCAAGGGCACGAATGAAATGGATTGCTGCAGCAGTATTAATTGCCGGATGTGCATACAGACCGTATGTTCCACCAAAACCTAATCCTGGATTTACGTTCAATGACCCTCTTCGATGTGAAAGGATTGTTTATCATTACAAAAAAGATTTCAAAAATGTGTGTGAATCCAATCTTAGTATTTATTCTAAACAAATGGTTCTTTCAAAAATTGTAGAAGAGAAAGAAGTAGCCTTATATCATGCAAAATGTGGACGTGGTAAAAGATGGGCGTGTTCTCCTCAAGCAGGTATTGAGGGAAAATTTAAGATGGTTGTGTATCAAAAATAAAAAGGGTGTAACTTTTATAAAAAACAGACTCATTTTTGGATCTATGCATGAATATATACGTAAAATTGCTCTGGCGGCGCTAGTCACTTGTGGACTTACAGCAGGTATAAGTACTTTTTCACGAGCAAGTATCCCTGAACCTTTACTTTCAGATATTAATAGATATAAGCCAGATGTTGCATTTATTACATATATGGATGATAAAGTAAAGTTTGCTCATGGAGTTGAAGTTGAGAAGCACATAGCATCAATGCAAACACCAACAAATATACAATTTGGTATTGAAGAATTAGATTTGGGAACTCTTGAAAATATTGCAATGAATCTAGAAACTGATGCTATCAAAGATAATGGAAGAACTTTGCATCAATACAAACTACTTCAACATCCAAACAATGCAGGGATCCATGATAAAATAACACGAACACTTCAATATGCACCAATAATAAAAATGGAAAGCTTTCAATATGGTATTCCTGCTGATTTATACGCTGCATTAATTGCTGTTGAAAGTGGTGGGAATCCAGATGCTAACTCTGGAACAGGTGCTCGAGGTTTAACTCAATTATTGGAAGGTACAGCACATGCAATGTCTAAAAATCCACGTAAATTTAATGTAGATTCAGATTGTTCATATAGATATGACCCACATGTTAGTATTCAGTGCGGAGCTGCTTTTTTTGCAAAGGTTAAAAACAGAATTGATACTATTTATTCACGATTACCTGCGTCAGATCGAACTGATCTTGCTCTTGCATCATATAACGCAGGAGTTGGTGGAATAAAACATGCAATGCGTGGTCGGAAAACCTTTTGGCATATTCCACAAAAGAAGGCTCCCGCACAAAGTTATAAGTACGTTCCAAAAATTCGGGCAGTTCAAAAATTGATTCATAGTAATCCAGCATATGTTGACAAATTACGATATCTTTTTGAAGAGAATAGAATGTAACTATGCATGAACAAATATCTCTTTACTATTCTTGCAACAGTACTACTATTCTTAGTTGCATACAAAGTTACGGCTATATTTGCAGATTACACATATAATCAAGAACAGGATTTAGCGTATTTAGAGAGTAAAATAGATTTCATTAATTATTCTGGTAATGAATTATCACATATGCAAGATGTTCGTCGAGTCTTATTTGGAGTTGATGTTGTTCTCTACATCCTTTTATTCATAATTACATTTAGTTTTACAAGAACTCACGTAAAGGAGCAGATGATTCTATTGAAACGTACTGGAATTAGCACGTTTCTTCTTTCAATACTAATCGGCATTTTCTCTCTATTTTCATTTGATACTTTCTTTACGTATTTTCACAACATTTTTTTCCCGCAGGGAAATTGGCAGTTTGCTTCAAGTTCAATTATTCTTCAAACGTGGCCCACACATTTCTTTATTGCGTTTTCAATAAATATGCTAATTACGGTGAGTATCTTAGCAACATTTTTAATGTCCACTTATTTAATGTATAGATATGCGATATCGAATTCACGGGATTAAAGCAGTTGTTGTAGTTGTATTAATACTAGCAGCTGCGTTTGCCCTAGCTATTTTAGCTCTTAAAGTACTTTTATGGCTATTACCCGCGATAATTCTAGTTATAGTTGTTCGTTACCTCATTAAAGTACTCAACAAACTTAAAAAAGAGCGACCTGGAAAGGTACTTAACGCAAAATACAAGGTAAAGAAATAAGATGAAAGCACTCGTTATTATCAATTTTAAGAATTATAAGGAAGCTCTTGGTTCAAGAGCTTTAGCCCTTGCAAAGCAATTATCAAAAGTAAGATTGAATGGATATAAAATAGTAATTGCTCCTTCACTTTTAACGCTACGAGAAATTAGTAAAAAAACAAAAATTACTGTGTTTGCGCAGCATGCAGATCCAGTGGGTATCGGGGCACATACAGGATCAATATCATTAGATGAATTAAAATTATCTGGTGTAAAAGGTGTAATTCTGAATCATTCAGAACATAAGATACCTCTTGCACAAATTCAAGAAACAATTAGTCTTTGTAAGCAGAAGAAAATGGTTGTTGTGGTCTGTTCGGGCAAATTGTCTGAAATGAAAAAGATTGCAGCATTCCATCCAGAATATATTGCGTATGAGCCAAGGGAATTAATCGGCGGAGATCTCTCTGTAACACAAGCAAAACCTGATCTAATAGTCAAAGCCGTTGAGAGTGTTCGTGAGATATCTAGACACACTAAAGTATTATGTGGTGCAGGAATTCATAGTAAAGAAGATTTAGGTCAAGCATTATTGTTAGGTACATCTGGTGTGTTAATTGGACATGCAGTTCCTAAGTCAAAAAACCCACGTAAGTTTTTAGAAAGTATGTTGTTGTGATTGTAATTATTATTCTCTTAATTCTGTCTTACAAAAGTTAAATAAAAATAAAAGAATAAATCTACGCAGCTGCTCTTAGTGCATCATTTACTGCTGAATAAATTGATCGTAGCCACTCAAAATTATCTAGAGCGAATGTTTCAATTCCTGCTCCAAGAACTAACACTACAAGAGCAATTAGTAAGAGATAGAGATTAATTGTAAATACTTCAAAGAAACGATCTGATGCAAATTCTTCTAGTAGTACATCTTTTGATATCACCGAACCCGATATAGCTGCAAGGAAATATGAGAGTATCTCCACACACATGTGAGGGCCTACCATTAACATTAAAATTCCAAATACTATTAATCCATTTGTAGCTGAGAGTATTCCAAATATTTTAGCGGTTACTCCAAAGATGCTACCCCACACCGACGCGTTCCATGTGATGAAAAAGATTGCACCATCCCCCGTGAGCAATGCAAGTATAAAACACGCAAGTAAGACAACAAAATTATTTTGTAATATTATTAAGAATTTATTCATATCAAATTTAAAACTTGATCCAAAGAAACCATCTGGTAGAGCAACTTTTGAATCTTCCTTGAACTCATCAAATTTTACATCCAACTGACAATTAGGATTATTCGGATCTATTAGAGGACAGACTCGTAATTCAAGTTGCTCTCTGAATTGTTGGTTGTCTCCAAAACTTGCAAATAATGTAGGCGCTGCTGCATATACAACAAACATGCCTAAGAAAAGAAATGTGTAAATTCTAATCAACTCAATATCATCACGCCATAAAACAGCAAGGGTTACTTTCTTTTCCAATCTCTCCTTACGTTCTTCAATTGAGAAAATCTTATACATCTCAGGTAATACTAAAAGTGATGTAAATGCAACCGCAGGTAATGCCGGATCGGATCCAAACAATACTCCTGCAAGCAATACTCCCACTACGGAATAAAGAGCACCTAGAATAAATGCGTATCGGCCTTTGTGTTCAAGCCAATCCTCAGGAAATATATGTTCTAACACCATCTTTAGAAATAAGGAATATTTTGGGGTTTATATAGTTTTTGTTTTGTGTATTTTTGAAAAGATTTATAAAAAACATTATCTTCCAGTCGATATGTCCCTAGAATCACTTATATTTAAGGGGAAGATGTTTCTTGCAACGTCGCTTGCGGCCGTATCATTTGGATGCGTTTCACCGTCGACTCCTGCACAACAGTTACAGCCAGGTCAATGTTATTCATCGATGGATTGCGCTGGAGATAAAGTGTGTCAAAATGGGTGGTGTACAATTCATAATAGTTCTTCTTCAGGAGGAAATGATAGTGGCTCTTCGTCTGGAAGTGATCCTCATCCTGAAGGCGGCGTTCTTACAGAAACCGTGGAGTTTGGCTCAGTTTTCAAATATAGAACCACAAATAGTAAGGGACACGCAATTTTTAAAGATAGCAATTCAGGAAATGTGTACAGATTTATTGTTAAGGATGAAAATAATAATCCAGTACATAATTCAAATATTTTTCTTCACGATGGGAATGGATGGGGTTTTGCAATTGCTGCCAATCCAAATGGTGCACCATTTCCCATGTATGTTTCTGAGAATGGTAATTCTACGGCAAAATATGATTCACATCATGATGATATAGGGATTACTTTTTCATTGGGATATCATGCCAAGACATTTGATTTAAGCGCAAATGTACTTAAAGCATTTGGAAAAATCTCTAATCAACATTACCAATGGGCAGAACAAAATAAAACATATCAGGGTTGTGAAACAAAAGATAAAATTGATGATAGAGTTGATATGGGAGTTACTTTAGTAAAAGCTGGAGAGAAATTACTCACTGTTGGTTCAACTGGAAAGGGTGGTCAAGCTGCTGAATATCTTGCAGAATATGCTAAAACACTTCCTGGCAATACTGTTGCTCATTATTTTTTAGTAGTTCCTAAAAAGGGAGGAAATGTTGTTCATAGTACACATATGGTACAAATGCGTCTTTCAGATTCAAAAGAAAATTGTTCAACAATAATCGATGATGATTGTGATGGCTATGTAAATAGTAAAGATACTGATTGTCAAAAGAAATGTGAATTCGATAAGTACGAATGTAACGATAATAAAATAATGAAAGTTGATACATGCGGCAATAAAACACTTGAAAAAATTTGTGGATCTTCACAGGAATGTAAAGATGCAAAGTGTATTGACTGTAAAGTTGATGGATATAAATGTAAGGGTAATGATATTATTGAAGTTGATTTATGTGGTAATGAAAAGGTAGATAGTTCATGTAAGTCTGATGAAAAATGTGTGATTGAAGGTGGATATATTAAATGTAAACCTACAAGTTCATGTGGTGATATTCCAACAAAAGGATGTTGTGATAATGGTGTGAATAAAACATGCGTTAGTGGTAAAGTTAAAACAGAACAGTGTCAAACAAATAAGTGTGGTTGGGCGCCTTTGTTTGGTGGTGCGTATACATGTTATAGTAAGGGTGGATCTGATCCATCTGGAACACATAAAAAAGCATGTCCTGGAAGTAGTTCTTCTACAGGTAAAGTAGTTTTTGAAGATAATTTTAATGGAAGTGATTTGAATGGGAGTAAATGGTCTGGATCGTCAAATGGATATATTGTTGCTAACGGATGGGTAGCAGATAAAAGTGGAAATTCTTTGTCCGTTAATTCAAAATCTTTTTCTGGATGCAGCGGTGATTTTACGTTAAGCACACATATCTCTTCGTATAACTCAAAAAATGATTTTGTTCTGGCATATAAGTACGGATCTAAACAAGAAGTTGCATTTGAAAATTCTAAATATGGTTTAACCCCTCATTGTAAAAATAATGGTGTGTACAAAGAAATTACATCTTCAAAGAGTGTTTCACAAACAGGAACAGATATGCGAATTGAAAGAGTTGGAAACTCATTTACGATATTTATTGATAATTCTTCACAAGGAACAGTGAATTGTGGGTCTGTTTCTCAAAGTTCATCTCAAACAGTAGTATTATACTCACCAAGATTCAAGAATAAAGGTGTTACAAAATTTGATTACGTAAAAGTCAAATGCAAATAATTACTTAACTATTATGACCAATTTCTGCAAGTTACCATATTTATCAGCCTTCTTACATGCAGTACCGGCGTTACACACACGGATGCTAAAGATGTATTCACCACGTTTAGCTTTCTTAGGAACACTTACCTGCATGTCATGAAGTTGTTTTTCTTCAGAATCAAGCGTAAAAGGATCAGTGTCATATAAAAACTTAGGACTATTAGCTGGCTTTGTTTCTTCAATTTCATCATCCCTATCTGTATATGTTGAAAAACTATGTCTGATTTCAAATTCTCGTTGTTTTTCATCGGTATTAAGAACACCAACAGGAACACCCTTACTCTCACCACGTAGAATAGTAATTTTTGGTTGTGGAAGAGCAACTTGTTTTCCTTCATCAAGAAGGTTTGCGAGTTTTGCTTTTGCTGCTTCATCAGCTGCAGCAAATTGCGCTTCGCCTGAACCTACTGCTTGAAACAAAAGCATAATGCCTGACGACATTATAACCATAGAAATAATAATAATAACAATGGCGTTAATTGAAAGGCTTAATGAGCCCTTTTTTGTTCTCATTTGATTACTTCAAATTCTTTTACAATTATCCAGACAAACAAGAGCAGTAACACAGCACCTACAATAATGTACCATAATCCTGGAAGTAATACTCCAGTTGATCCCATTTTGTAACCGCCCCATCCCATAACGAGAAAGCCAAGCCATAAAAACTTGTCAAGTACAAGTTTCATCACTTCAAATTCTTGCGCTTCTGATAATCTTTTTTTTCCTGATTTTGATTTACGTGCCATATTATAATACCTCTATTGTACCTTTATGAAAAAGGATTTGCTTGTAAATTTGGTGCAACCCTCTTTTAACTTAGCAGCTGCTTCTGCTTCACTCGTAGGGCAAGAGCCAGGTGATTCCGGGTCTTGCTCAAAAACAGTTGCTTTGAAAATATATGTACCGCCAGCAGATTTTGCCGCTCTGAATTTTACATCAACTGCATCTCCATCTGTAGGTCCAAGTTCGTTATATTCAGTTAGATATAATGACTTAACTTCTTTTTTCCATTTTTCACCAGTTACTTCTTCTCCTCTAATATCTTGCTTTTTTACTGGTGTTAGAACCATTCCAAATTCACTTGTGATCTCACCTGTATTTGAAATCGCAAATAATTCTGTTGCTTCTCCACCTTTTTTTAGTGTGACTTCTTTTGGTGCTGCGATTTTCTTTCCAGAATCACGTAGTTGGCCAACGATTTTTTCTCGTGTTTCAGCATCTAATTTTGCAAATGTATCACTTGCTCCTGAAAACAAATCATCAACGAATGTTAATGATAATCCCATAACGGACATCGCAATAACAATAATAACAATAGCTTGAATGGATAAGTTCAATGAACCTTTTTTATGCATCATATTACTAACCTCTTTTTTTATATTGATTGTAGTAAATATTTGAGTTATAAAAAGCTTTCTAAAATAGAGATTGCATAGCCACACTTAAATTATCTAAAAGAAAGGTTAAAATTAAGAATGCAATTAAGAAACTTGGAACAAATGGTATTCCTTCTTTTATCATGACTCCTGTAATATGATCACTATGTTTTTCTAATAATAATATATCTTTACGTACAAGTGTTTTTGGTTTTACTATTGTTTTTCCTTTTACTACTACACGTTTAATTAACCAATCCCCTTCAGTTAATTTTTGTATTTTAATATTTTTTACAAAACAACTATCTTCGACTGATCCAACAAATAAGAACACATAAAAAATACCAATTGGAAAAAATATCAAAGGCCATAATACTGGAAGATTAATTGCAAACAGTGTAAGTACTATACTTAAGATAGCAACTACCTTTTCTTCCTTTCGATAATAAATTCGTTTTCGCCTAAATGCCTGTGAAAAAACTGATCGTTTTGCAATTGACAAATATAATAACCATACTAATCCATATCCTGCTCCAACAAAAAGCAGTGTAAGTATAAATGCAAAGAACATAAAACTATGTGCAGTAACTGGCCATGAAAAACCATAGAGCGCACCAATGCCAATGAGAAGTTTGCTATCACCACCACCCCATTGATCAGTATAATAAAAGGCTGCCGCAATTAAAAATGCTATTGCGCCGCCAAGTACACCATCAAGAAAAAGCGACCAACCTTGTTCTACTGAAAAAATCATGCGAATACCAAGTACTGCCGCTATGAATGCAAAATTAAGCCAATCGGGAACTTCTCGCCAGCGAAGATCGGTATATGAAGCTATCAGCATAACAAGAATTGCCAGGGAAACTAGGATAGTCATCATCACCATGTGTACTAAAATACGTAATGTGTATATTAAGGTTCCCAAAATGCGCCAGAGAAATCAAATTAATAAAGTGTACTAGGGCGAGTCACTCCCCTTCGCTTCGTTCGTGCCATTGCTCAAGCAATATCACGGCGAATTCGTACAATCTATGATTGTACCCGCCTCGACTCCGTCAGGGCGCTAGTACACTTAATAGATATTAAGTCAAGGGCGCCCAAAAAATTTATATAGATACTTGGATTTAATGAGGCATAAAAGGTGGTAATATGGATACAGATGATTCTAAAGTACAGCAGGAGGAAGAGTATGAGATTTTACCTCATCAACTTCTTTCAGATTTAAAATATGATGTTGAGGCTCTTAAGAAAAAATTAACGCAGCCTGACACAAAAATGAACGAACTCATTCTTGAAATTGAAAGTATGAAAGATGCTGTTCATGATTTGACTAATATCTTTACAAAGGCTCTTGAAGCAACTAAGGGCGAAGATTTACAAAAGATGATTGAAACAATGCATAATCGCCTTGAAACAATTACAACTCAAACTGATACAATGGCAAAAAGTGTAAGTGAGATTTCAGCAAAAATGGCTGGTGCAGCACCTGCGATTCCTGCTGGAACCGCTCCGGCTGCGACTGGTGCACAACAACCGGTAGGACAAATGCCTTCAATGGCGACACCGCCTCCACTTCAAGGAAATCCCGCACGTACAGCGCCAATGCCTCAAGCAGGAGGATTTAATTTGCCTCCACCGCCGCCACCACATGCTAAAAAGCGAGGATTATTTTAACTTATGGGCTCTTTACACGCATTGATTTTTTTGGAAAAAGTTGCAATGCAGTACCGGCACGATAAAGAGACATTTTCCAAGACTGAAATTCTTCATAAGCTTAATAGAATTAAATATCTTGCTCGTAAAAAAGATATTCCTAAACTTTCTTTAGAAAAAGAAATTGTACATTTAGAGCAAAAAGTGCAAGGTATATTTGAACTTGAAAAGAGAATTTTGCGTGAAAGAAAAAAAGAATCGCGAAGAATAGGCATCATGAAACGCCAATTAACACTTCTTCGTAAACAGCTTGGTGCAACTAAAAGTGGAGACTTACAAAAAAAAGTAGATACACTTTCACATTTAATTGGAGATTACCTTGCTCGGCACGATTCAAAAAAACAAGTTGGACATTCACAGGTTCTTTCAAAGGCTGCACCAACGCAAGGACAAGTACAAGACATAAAACCACTTCCCATCCACCATAAAAACCGCGCGCAAGTATTAATGCACAGAATAACATTGTTAAAACAAGAAATTGAGATAAAAAAACATATGGGCCTTGCAACTGCAGAGATTGAATCACATATGAAACAGATTCAGGCTGCGTTACAAAAATTCATGAAGGAGCATCCCGTTACACAAAAAGACTTAGAGTCAAAACATCTTGTGTTGTTTCACACACCACCACCTACCAAACATATAGTAGACCATAAACATGAACTTGATTTTAAAGCGATGCAAGTTGAAAAGAAAGAAGTTGCATCTAGTAAGCTTCCTTTAAAATAATAATTTAAAGATCACGTGGCATAACTGTTCTTCGTTGATTTGCTTTTGCTCGTTTAAGTGATGTTACAATAAGAGAACGCACTTTTTCATCAAGGGCATCCATATAATCTTTTGATATGTTTTCAACACCAATACCTGATTCTTTCATTATATCTTTTAATTGTGTTCGTACGACTAACATAAGAGGGTAAATGTCTACGATTATTTAAGGTTTGCTCGAAAATATTATATATGTAAGATGTATTTAAAATGTGTGACAATCTTTGATAAAATAATTTCTGGCGAGATACCTTGCCATAAAGTGTATGAAGATGATTCATGTTTGGCGTTCTTAGATGTTAATCCTCATGCTAAAGGGCACACGTTGGTAATTCCAAAAACTGCAGGAAAAACGGTATTTGATCAGGATGATGATACTTTAGCGAAGTTAATGATAGCAGTTACAAAAACTATGAAGATTTTAGATGAGAAATTACACCCCTCTGGCTTCACTGTTGGTTGGAATCATAATGTTGGACAAGCAGTTGATCATTTGCATGTTCATATATTCCCGCGATATGATGATGATGGTGGAAGGAATATGCATTCTATTGTAAATAATCCCCAAGTATCTGTTGAAGAAGTCGCATCGTTGCTTAAATAGGCGTAATCTTTATATAACAACCTTTTTTGTATGATTACATTGGCGATGTAGCTAAGCTTGGTTATAGCGTTACGCTCATATGATTGAGCTATGAGAGCAAATTGCTCGATGACAAACTCTGAGTGACGTAAAGGTCGCGTGTTCAAATGAAAACAGAAATGTTTTTCTGAAAGTCACGCCATCGCCATGTTTTTGCCAGCGTGGCACAATCTGGTACTGCGCAAGCCTGGAAAGCTTGTTGGCTTCGGCCTATCCCGGTTCAAATAGAATCTGAGAATTATCTGGATTCATGAAAGTCCGGGCGTTGGCGCCATTTCTTTTCTATTAGAAACTATCAGAAAAACTAAAATTTTTCTGGG
>CAYOOY010000025.1:13992-15753 GCA_964405725.1 uncultured Methanosarcinales archaeon
AATCGTCCGGGGGAGAATTGTTTATTTTTTGCAAGAAATGAAGAAAGGGACTATTTTTTACCCTGAGACCACATTTCATTAAAATAAGCTTTATAGGATTTAGCAACTTCTTTGTCTTCAATTAAAAAAAGAAGAGGTGTTTCACTCCAAACAATAATGGCCACCTTATCTTCATGGACATCGGTTTGAGTAAGTGGCTCAAAATTTCTATTAAAAAATTTAATCTGCGTATACTTATTTTTAAGATTTTCAGAAAAACTTCTTAATGAAGGATTAAAGACCATATTAACATTGATTTTTTTCTCAATTCTTTTAGCAGTAAAATTCTTCCAAAAGTGTTCATCCATTATTTCCAAGGATTGTTTAGGTGCTCCAAAGATAGAATAGGGTTTATTATTTTTAATGGTCCATTTATGGTAGGCTCGTATCCCTTCTTTACCTCTAAAGATTGCTGCTTCTTGCTTTTGAGGGATGATTCTTTTCCTTTTCTTTATTTCTTTAGCGATTTCAACAGCAATTTCTCTTTTTTCATTTAATTTAGTTAAACCATCATCAATATGTTCAACTAACATCTCTGAAGAAGATATTGAAAAAATTCTTTTCTTTCCATCTGAGATATAGGTAATAAGTCCTTTATTGATTAATTTGTCAAGATTATCGTAGACAATATTCTTATGAAATTTGGTATCTTTAATGATTTGATTAGCGTCAGATTCTCCAAATTTAATTAGTGAAAGATAGACTTTAGCTTCGTTCTTATTGAGTCCAAGTTTAATTAAATTCTCTTGTTTTAGCACGGTAGTCAGTTGTTGTGACTACTCTTATTTAAATGTTGTGGGTAAATTCTTGTAAATAAAATGGCATTAACAAAATTTCAAAAATTTGCTGTGAGCACTTTAATGGTAGGTCTCCCTTATTCAACATTATTATTACCAATGGGAATTATTTCTTTTTATGAAAATAGAAAAGAACATTATATGCAAAACATTGAAGATGCTCACTACCATAGTTGGATGGAAAACAATACTCAACGAGCAAGCCATGAAGCTAACCGGCAAGCATTATTTTTAGGTATCGGTTGGGGATTTGTAAATGTTGGTGCTGCATATTATTTCAACTCACTTATTGGTTCAAGAAGCAACAACCAAAAAAGAAATAATAAGACCCAAGGAGATTATAATCCATTAGAAATTAGAATAAAAGAAGAAGAGAATTCAAATAACCCGAGTGATTAATGAAAGATGGACCTTAAAGAAAACAATCTTAAACCAATCAAAGATAAAAAGCTTTGTGATCTGTTAAAACATTATATCAAAACTCCACAAACGTATTATGGAGCTGCTAGGATTATTGGAAGTCTCTTGCTAGCTAGTCCTGATGCCCCCGATTGGCAAAATAATTTATTATTTCCTTTTGCGGCTATAGGGGTGGGTGAGATGTTTTATATTCCATCGGTGAAAGCCCTTTCTCCCGAATTGAAAAATTATTTTAGCTGGTATCCATGTGAATTAATCTTCGCAAAAACTATTAATGAAATGTATAGGGAATTTAAACAATAGTCGGATTTTGTGAATAAAGGTATCTTTTTCTGAAAGGGGGCAGTGGCTTTTAGTAAAGAATCCCACGTTTTTAGCCTCCGAAATACCCCGATTGTTTGTAAAAAAACCTATCGCTCAGATTTGGTCAGTTGTAAAAAAGTCTAATTGGGGAGGTTTATTCACCTCATCTTCAGAAATTATTTTATTGTTCGATAAATTGTAA
>CAYOOY010000026.1:0-3115 GCA_964405725.1 uncultured Methanosarcinales archaeon
ACCTTTTGTTTATGACACTCAAGAAGTTGAATACAAAGATGAGAAAAAATATCCAATAGTTTATGCAATTGATACTGAGCTTTGGAGTGAATTCCTAAAACGTTCCAATTTCGAAGTTGAAAAGGGAAGAAATTTGCAAGAAGTAATAGATGAAATGAATATGGTCGCAGAGGGTGTTACAACCGTTAAAGAAGCAGTTAGATTACAAAATCAACTACAAATAGAATTACCTCTTATTCAGGGAGTCTATGACATGGTGTATAATGGTAAAGATGTTCATGAAGTTCTAAAAGAAATCTAACCTATCCAAACTCGCTTTAATTCTGAAAATGTTCCCTCACTAATTGATTGGCGAATGCGTTCCATTAATCGCGCAAAAAACCACAAGTTATGATATGTTAGAAGGGAATAAAACAACAATTCTTTAGCTTTATACAAATGATGAATATACGCGCGAGAATAATTTTTACATACTTGACATGTACAATCTGGATCAATTGGTTTACCATCTACTTTTGAATCTAAACGAATGATACGTTCTCTAAATTTGTTTTTTGTGGTTCCACCCGATTGTGGCAAGATGAAAGCATACCCCTCTCTTGCCAATCGTGTTGGTAAAACGCAATCAAATGTATCTGCTCCTAATGATACATATTCAAATAAATCATCCACACTTCCTATGCCAAGCAAATGTTTTGGTTTATCATATGGTAAAAATTGTAAGGTATGTCCAACAATGTGTGAACTTTCTTTTTTAGGGTCTCCAAAAATACCACCTATCCCAAATCCTGAAAAAGGTAATTCTGCCATGAATCTTGCACTTTGTTCACGCAAATCTTCAAATTGGCCTCCTTGAATTATCCCAAAGAGTGCTTGCTTAGTTTGATGTTTTTCAAATTCGGTAATGCATCGCTGTGTCCACATATGTGTACGTTCCATTGCCTTTTTTGTTGTTTCATAATCAACATCAAAATGAATACATTCATCAAAAGTAAAAATAATGTCAGCACCTAATGAAACTTGAATTTGAATAGATTTTTCAGGAGAAATGATATGTTTACTGTTATCTCTATGAGATCTAAACTCGGCGTGTTCATCAGACGTTTTACACAATTTATTGTTCAAGCTAAATACTTGAAATCCTCCCGAATCTGTATAAAGGGGCTTATGCCACCCCATAAATCGTTGCAACCCTCCAAGTTTCTGTATTGTCTTGTGACCTGGTTGCAAATACAAGTGATACGTATTTGAAAGGGCCACTTCAAAACCAATTTCTGTTAGTTGATCAGCAGATAATCCTTTTATTGCGGCTTGCGTCGCTACCGGAGTAAATGCAGGAGTAGAGAATGATCCATGAGGCGTTGTTATTGTCCCACAGCGAGCTTTAGTAGCACCACTATCTTTGTGTGTAATTGTAAAAGAAAACATGCTTATTTTCCTAAAGCTTTACTCATTTTATCTTCATGAAATCCTATAATAATAGTTTCGCCAATTTCAATTACTGGCACTCCTTGTTGGCCTGTTTTTGCTAAGATCTCATCTCGGCCTTGGTCACTATCTGTCAGATCAATTTCTTGAAATGCCACATTTTTTGCAGTTAGCCATTCTTTTGCTTTATCGCACCATGGGCATGTTGGAATTGTATATATTTTGACGTTCATCTGATTAACCAGAGGTGTGTTCTATATAAACTTTTGCGGATTTTTTTCTCATAAATATTTTCTTTCTCATTTTTTCTAGCATGCTTGGTGTATATTTGTGAATTTGTGAAGATGATTTCACATGATTAATGTACACAATATCGTTTTGTTCTAAAGGTTCCCATTTTACTTCCGGAATATTGATTCTCTCAGAACTAATAATAAGCATTCCTTCCTTTTTCCCCATTTGCATTTGATAATATAAAGGGAAATGGTTCTCTCGAATTGCAACTACGGATGCATTCTTTGAAGATAATATGATATTTGTTCCTGTAAGTTTTCTATATCTACGAAAATTCTTACGAATTGATTTCACATATTTTCCCTCATCTAAATCTGTAAGGATTGAATAAAAAAGTTGCTCTGAGTCAGTTTCTCCTTTTAGTGAGAAACTTTTTTCATCGTAAAATATTTCTTCTTCAATGTATCCATTATGGCAAAAAACATACGATCCTGGATTCTCTCTTTCTATTTGGAAAGGATGGGTGTTATGGTACGCTGTCTCACTTCCCATTTTTTTACGAACATGTAGTATTGCTGCTTTAGGTGTAATAGATCTAAATCGATCCACCAATGGATCTTTTGCAATTGGAAGTGTTGATTTTTCAACAGTCCAGATATCATTTTCATCCAAGTATGCAATGCCCCATCCATCCGTGTGGGTCCAACTGCCATGTCCTTTTTCTTCATTGAGTTCGTGGATGGTATTTTGGTCTTGTGCCATTTTTATCATGCCATCTACTAATAGATTCATATCAATGGTGCCAGTGGCAATTAACATTCGACACATCTTTTATTTGTACGTTAATGGCTCAAGTAACGCTTGTGTAGTCTCGGAATTGAGCTTTTCTCCTTCTTTAGTTTTGGGTTGCATTTGATAAGCTATTTTTCGCATTGTTTGCGCTGGTGTTAGTTTGGGTGTTGTGTATCTAAACCCTTGGTTTGAAATTGTTTTTTGGTCATAGCAAATTCCACTTTTTCGTAAAAGGGGATTTAAGATTTCTTCAATGTCATCCTTTGAATAGTGGTATCTTTGAAGAACTTTAAATGCTTCCTTGCCAACATCTTGAAAAATTTCGGGTAAACCTCGAAGCGAATATGATGACTGTGTTGGCCAATACAAAGTTTTTTCCATATTGGAACCTTGTTTGATTAAACGGTTTATGTTGGTATCAATTTTATGGGCCGAGAGTGGCTTAAGTTGTTTGCAATATATTTTATGTGCAAGTGCTTCAACAACAGCCATTCTTGCAATAGCATATGGTGCAATGTCTTCTGGTGCTGGCATTTCCATAATTCGCATTTCTAGTCCAATTCCTTTGTCATCCATTATTCCGTTGGCATGAATTTTTATGCGTGGCCAGTTTGTAACTGAGGGAAAGGTGTTGTTGTTTTGTAAATCTCCTTCTTGAAGT
>CAYOOY010000026.1:3125-15656 GCA_964405725.1 uncultured Methanosarcinales archaeon
AGTAATAGGTGTCCATCACCATAAACGCTTGCAAAATATCGTGCAATTGGTTCTGTGTGTACCATTAGCTGCTCATAAAGTTCATGATCAAACCATTTGTTTGGTTTATTGGGCAGAGTTAATGGGTCAAGAGAACGCCATCGTCCGGGCCTTCCTTGTCTTTTTTCATCCGTACTAAATCCATATGTAGAGGGAGGAGTGATTAAACTTCTCACACTATCGTATGTGGTTGCTCTTCCTTCAATAAAGGGTGATGAAAGCGAACCTGCTAAAAAGAGTAATTCTGTAATGTATGCTGCATCATGAAATGCGGCTACGGCATTATGGGGGATTTTTATTGTTTGTTGATTTGATACTCCATATGATTCTAACAATAATCCTCTACGTATTTCATCTCCATTAACAAAAGGAATTGTAATTGGTGTCGCGAAGGGATCTAAAATATCAACTAATGCTTTATAGCGTGCTTGCGGGGAGAGAAGTTCAGTTGCCTTTTCAAGCGTAAATTGAGGATGACCCCCAACTAGCACAGCAGAACCCCCCACTGATTTTAATGCTCTTGAAACGGGTTCAATAATTGAATCTACATGTCTTTGCATCGAATCTAAAGTTGAACCCGGCATGAATACATCTTTTCCAGAAGTAACTTCAACTAACCATTGACCTATTTCTGGACATACTTTTCCTTGTTGTATTTGTTCTTCAAGGTCTTGAGAAATTTTAGAATAGCAAGGTGTTAAGCCGGCATATGCATCGCACTTTCCCGTAATTTCAATTTCTATTCCTGCATCATAAATTCGAGGAAAATCCGAATCTTGTTTGATTTCACGAAATTTTCTAATTAGATGTTGGTTGCTAATGCTACGAATACGATGTCCATTTGCTTGTATCTCCTGATAATTTAAAGCTCTTCCAGATAGTTGTTCTCCCATTTTCTCTTTTTTTTTAATGTGCTTGCTTTTAAAACTTTTGAATAATATAGTCTTATTTTTCAATTATTATTCCATTTTGTGGCTTAATCTTCTGTTTTGCGCCACTTTAATCTTTTGATTCTTAAAAAAAAGAGAAATTTATTCTTTTTTGAATGCTAGAATTCTATGATCGCGATGTTTTTTTGTCTCAAGGCTATCAAATGCTTCTTCAAGAGTATCTTGGGGAATTGAGAGACATCCAAATGCGGGATCAATAATGCTAAAATAATTATGTGAGTAATTAGTGATGATAATATAGTTAGAGGTGTTACGTTTTTCTTGCCTTATTGGTTTTGTGTTAAGCCGCGCAATTACAAAATGAGATTCTAAAAGATCTTTGATAAAATCAAGACTTATTTGTTTGACATTGATGTTTGAGAGTTGTTTTTGATACTGTTTTGAAGAGAATGCAGCATGTTCTATATCTTCTTTTGTATATCTATAAAACCTGTAATCGGGAAAACTGTATTCTTGCTTTTCAACGAAGGTCTTAGGTTCTAGTCCTTGCTTTTGTGCATAGAGGGCAAGAGCGTATATACAAGAAGCTCTCGTTGGTGGTGTAATTGTTTCTTTCCATATTTTGAACTCTTCTTCTTTTGTTAATGGTATTTTATTGAAATGATGAAGAATTGTTAATAGGCATGAGGCTGCAGTCGTATATGATGTTGATTGAAAGTACGGTATCATTTTGTTTTTAGTGTGAATACGATGGGGTAATGATCAGAAATCGCATCTGTTTGATCATTTATTACAATTGCTTGGTTAGAAATCTTATTCTTTAAATCCTTACTGACTAATACATAATCTAATCTTAGCTTTGTACAATGGTTTTTGTCCTTATTAAATTTTGTTGGAACTGTGTATCTCACTTCTTTGTTAGGTAGAAATGGGTCTATAAAATACTTTCTTAATTCTCGCATAACTTTCCAATCTAATTTGGTGATGCCAAATTTTGTTACTTTTTTCTTTTTTAGTTCTTCCACAAGTTTTGATCGTGCATAATTGTCTTCTGGAGATAATGTGTTAAGATCACCAAGAAGAAGAGTTCTTTTTTTAATGGGTTTATTATATTTGATTATTTTTGTAACTTCGTGTATTCTCTTTCCTGGGCCTTGTGGTGTTAAATGAGTGAAAATTATTTTGTATGTCTTTTTTTTGTGAGAAATTGTTACATATGCTGCTGCGTGATTGAATTCTTTGTGCCATGCTTTTGCATCTATGATTTTTTTTTTTGTGAAAAAACCCAAATGGTATCCTTTGTTGCTGTTTACAAAAATGTAGTTATTAAGATTAGTGTAGTTGCAAAAACGATATATTTTGTTCTTATCCCATTTATTAAGCTCTAATAAGCATACATTGTCTGCTTCTTCGTTTTTTACAAAATCTAAGAGAAGTTTGAATCGATCCTCTTCTTGGCATCCTTCATAAATGTTGTATAGGAGGAATTTCACTTTGGCTCACAATTTTTGTTGCATCGATTCACATAATTTTGCGTATTTATATATTCTTGATAACGCTTTTTGCTCCTCATCCTCATTTGAATTATTGTAGTTTTGGATTGTCCAAGCTAATGCGAATAATTCATAGAATTTAATTAAGTCTTTATAATTTGTGTATTCTACTTTTTCTGTGTCTGTTTTTTGCTGTTCTGCAGTTCTTACATATTCATCAAACATATCATCAACTGCGCTCGCATTCATCTCTGAGCCCGTAACTGTAAAATATGTTGCTGCAACAGATAAATCAAAAATAGGCCAATCATAATGTGCATCATCAAAATCAATTATTCCTGCAATCCCTTTATTATTGAATAAAATATTTTCAAGTGTCATATCTCCATGAATTGGTATTTTAGGAACTGTATCAATTTGAATTAGTTTTTTTGAAAGCACATCCAATTCGTGTTGTGCATATTGGATTGATTCATTTAATTCCGGGGATGGTGGGTATTTTAGAAAATCTGCGAATGTTGTGTTGATGACATGGTCTGCTGCAATACATCTTGCAGCTATGTTTTCGTATCTTCCTTGGTTTTTAAAAACGGGGTGGGTATCAATTTGTGCGTTCTTTAATATATCGTGCATTCTTGCAAGAGATGATGCAACATTTTTTATGTGTGTAGATGTAACTTCTTGTTCAGTGAGTTGTTCTCCCTTAATGTGTTCGAATAATTGGTATTTTTTATCTGCGAACCGCACATAATTTGCTCCTTTTGTTGTTCTAAATAAAAAAGGAGTAGGGAACCCATTTGAGTTAAGGCGTCCAATCAATTCAGATTCAAATTGAATGTTCTGCAATGGTTTTGTAGTTTCTCTTAAGATATATTGTGGCTTCTGGTTGGTTTTTACAATATATGTGTTATTTATTTGGCCAGAACTACATCTCTCTAACTGTATTGTGTTTGAACAAATTGCATATTCTTCGAGGGCTGCAGAAATCATAATGATTGTACTAATTGTTTCCATCCGTTGCGAGCAACGTATAGTTCTTCAACGTCTTGCGCTGAGCGATGGTGGTACCTATCTAAATTTGGAGCCATGTTATGAAAACCGTCCCAATTTAATTGTGTGTCAATTTCCCTTCCTACCTGTCCAATGCCGTTTTGCATCGATTTAATTCGATCTTCGTACGCTTCTTCTGTTGGGCTTGTCATTCGTATCAAAAATGGAGCATATCTTACCCATCCTATGCATGCTTTGCAGAATCTATCTATTGTTCCATCAATTACTTGGATTGCTTCTATTGCCTGTGGGTATTTTCCTGTAGTGATCCCTTTATATTTTTGAAATGGGTCGTGGAATGTATACACTGGAACGCGAAGAACTTTGGCCTCTTTTAATTGCATGCCAAGGATTGCATCTTCTCCTCTGGAACCTACTGGGTTAAAATAAGGGGGGATCATGCCTGACCTTATTGAAGAGACATTTAATGTTATGTTTCCTCCATTAAGGCCTTTTACTCCTGTTTCTTCAAGGATTTCGTATGGTGGGGCGTTTACAAATTCTTTGCTACCATATCTTACACTATTTCGTGTGTTGATGAATGTGTTTGGGGTAATGCATTCGCTTCCAATTGCAAGAATGCTTCCTAGCCTTTCTCGTAATCTTTCTTCTAAACATAAATCCATTTCTGAAGGCACTGGGGAGAAATAACCTGTGTGGGCTCCGTTTGTGATGTCGGCGTTTGATTGATTTGCAAGGTGAACTCCAAGCACATCTTGGTCTTTCCACGCTAATCCACTCTCTTCTGGAAATGGTGCAACGAAATATTCGTCGTCATCTAAGAATACGATATGTTCAACACCAAGCTCTAAAGATTTTACAATTGCTCTGTTTTTTTGTGTGCAATATCCTCTTGGTGAGAATAATATGTCTGTTGCTTGGTCCGTTATTGTTCCTGAAAACTTGGTTTTTAGGTTACTGTAATCTTCTGGGCCTGTATATGTCACGCTTTGAAATGATTCTAATGTGGTTGGGCTAACTTGAAAATCTTTTGGTGTCAATTTTTGAAACGAAGGGTCGTATGAAACAATTAGATGTAAATTATACTTATCAAGGTGGTTATATCTTGTAATATCTTTAGCCAACATAGCTGCTACTTGGTGAAATGTCTTCCTTCCTGTTGAGAAAACAACTGAAACGTCTTTTTTCATGCTTATTTTATCAAATCACTTATTTAAATATCTTTCTATTCTATTTTTTGGTGTTATTATTGTTTAATATGTGTAAATAAAGAGTTTTTGGTATTATATTTTGAAAATAAAACAAAATCTCTCTCTATTTTCCACGAAAAAAGATCATTGTTCTTGAGAATAGATGTTTTGGACTATAAATTGAACTCTTCTTTTGTAATTTCGTCTATCAAATATTGAATTTGTGTTCCTTCTACATCAAATGTGTTTTCAATATGTTCAATAAACGTATCAAGCTCTTTGATATTACGAAAGACTACTTCAACTAAAAAATCAAATCCATGGTTAATTTTATACAATGAATTCACATTACTGTGGCACCGTAAGTGGCGTCTGAGCGGCTCTTTACTCTCTTTATTTGATTTTATAGAGATGAGTGCGTGTGTATGGTATCCTAGTTTGGCAAAGTCAAAGAGGACTGTGTATTTGCGAACGAAGTTGTGTTGTTTTAATCTATCGAATATGGTTGATATTGGTATACCTGTTTTACGTGACATTGTTGTGAGGTTCTCTCGTGCATTTACGCGCAATCGCTGCATAATTACGGTGTCTTTTTTAGCTATCATCGGAATATTTACATAGTAAGCGAAAAATTTATATAAAACTATTTCTCTATTTTATTAACCCTTTTATAGAAAAATGCATTAAAATGGTAAAAAAGGAAATAAAAACTGTACTCCCTAATAATCGGTGGAAGAAACTATCCATTCTTGAGCGTAAGTTGTTACATATAATGCGTCTTGATGCTCGGATGACAAACACCAAGATGGCTAAAATCATCGGTACCAGCCGAGAAATGGTGCAGTATACCAAGCAAAAAGTCGAAAGAATTGGATTGCTTCGGGGCTATAGCCTGGATATAAACTATAGAATCATTGGTTATATCTCACATGTGATGTTTGTCAAATTTTCTAACTGGGGGTCTGCAAGTATCCCAGGCGTATTGAAATCAATTTATGCAGTACCGGGGGTAGCCTTTTTTGGATATTTCTTTGGAAAGTATGAAATTTGTATTTATTTTGTATCAACGAACATTGTCAATATGGAAAAGACACTTGTGAGTGTCCAGAAAATACTTCAGCCTCATGCTATTTTACAGGAGCACTTGATAATTAGTAAAAAATATCCTCGTGCATACGAGTTCATGCTTACTGAAAAGGAAATCAAATCCCTTGGTCCTTTACCAGACTTTCTGCAAAGAAGCAACGTAAAGAAAGCATACACCCTTTCAGGTGATGAAAAGAAAGTCTTGGGTTTTTTGCATAAAAAACCTACGGCTCCTATTTCTCATGTAGCCAAATCTTGCAACCTTTCTCAGGTCAAGGCAAGAAAAATAATAAACACGCTGTACAAAAATCATGTTATTCTAGGGTATGTGATGGTTGGTCAATTTAGCTTGATGTTTGTAGATAACTACAATTTGTTTGAGGTGCTCTTGAGATTTGGAGATGCTCACAAAAAAGATGAGTTTGAACAGTTCATTGCGTACAATGCTCCAAATATTATTTCTGTTAATCGCTACATGGTTGGAAAGTATGACTTTAAGATAAACCTCTACGCTCGCCATGTGAGTGACCTTAGGAATCAGCTAAACACTTGGAATACTAAATTTGGAGGTGTAATTCAGGTGGATACAGTACTATTATTTGGTATGGATGAACGGGACCTACAAATTCGCCAAATTACCAAGGAAAGAAAAAATCTATTTTTATGATCTTTGCATCAACTGCAGAGATTATTAGGTGGATAGTTCCTTCTTTCAACCCAAAAGATTTTTAAATAGCTCTCTGCTTAAATGACATCTTAGGTATCTAAATCAACATTCCGGTAAAATTAAACACAAATGGCAAAAAAAGTTAGAAAAGCAAGTAAAATTAAGGTAAAGAAAAAGACATGGCACAAAGTCTTTGCTCCAAAAGCATTTGGTTCAAAAGAAATTGGTGAATCATACTTACAATCTGTTGATAAGGCGGTTGGCCGAAAATTACGTGTAAATCTTCGTAACCTTACAAATAGTATTCGTGATCAAAATATTTACTTAGGATTCCAAATCACTTCCATTGATGGAACATCCCTTAGAACTTCAACTATTAGTTTTTCTTTAACTCCTACCTTTGTTAAGCGTCTTGTACGAAAGAATTCTACTAAATTGGATGGTTTCTTTGTAGCTAAGACTAAAGATGGTCAGGAAGTTGCTCTTAAAACATTGATGTTTACATTTGGTAAAGTTCAGAGAAGTACTTCTGCTCAATTACGTAAAGAATGGCAATCGATGCTTGAAAAAGAATTAGCTGAAAATACGTTTGATTCGTTTGTAAGCAAATTATGTGCTTATCGTATTCAGGCACCTTCTAAGAAAAAATTAAGTAAAATTTTTCCGGTAAAAGAAGCTGCTGTTCGAGTCGCCACTTTAAGAAGTAAGCCTGCTGCAGCGGTTGCTAGCGAAGAAAAATCTGCTCCAGCGCTAAAAGAAGATAAACCTAAAGCTGATGAACCAAAACCTGAATCTAAAGCTGAAGTTGAATCACAAGAAGAATAAATTATTATTATTTTTATGAAATTTTTAGTTTTTACAGATGTACATGAAGATAAGAAAATGATTGACTCCTTGCTCAAACGAGCGTCTGAGGATGATATTGATTTTATTATTTGTTGTGGTGATTTTTCAGAATTTGGTCGTGGTATGAAAAATATTCTTACCAAATTTGATAACCTTGGTAAAAAGATGTATGTCTTGCCTGGAAATCATGAAGAACCTGTTTCTGAATTTCTTACGATTCTTTCTAAATTTGACAATTGCATTAATTTTCACGAGCAAGATTTTGAAATTGATGGGTATGTTTTTTTAGGTCATGGTGCAGGAGGGTTTGCACAGCAAGATCCGGAATTTCGTGTACTTGCCCGTAAATGGTATGGAAAATATAAAGGAAAAAAAATAGTATTTGTGACCCATATGCCTCCATATAATACTAAACTAGATAAACTTGAAATGGGTCATGTGGGCCATATTGATTATCGAAAATTTATTGAGAGAATTACGCCAAAACTTGCCATTAGTGGGCATCTTCACGAAACAGTAGATATCTCACAAAAAATAGGTAAGGTTCAATATATCAATCCTGGTTGGAAGGGAAAGGTAATAGAATTAAAATAAAAAAGTAAAAAAATTAACTATCTGGATCAATTTTCTTTAGCGCTTCATCAAAGTTTTTAATTCTTCTAAAAAGAGCTTGGGATCCATTCATCCACGTAATTAAATCATCAACTTCCTTTTCACTATCCTTTAGAAGCGCAGTTACATGTTCATGAAGATGTTTTGCTTTTTCTGGATCATCTTGATATTCTGATAAAAGTTGTTCATCGAGTTGGATGTCTTTTAATTCATCACGTAGCTTTCCACGAAACATAGATGCTAACTCAATTAATTTATTTTCCATAATGTGCAATTCTTCTTGTACTTTTTCATCTTCTGCTTCTAAATCATCAGGAAGGCCCATCTCTTCAAGTTCTTTAAGATCAACTACAATGCGTTTTTCATCTCGATTGATACGACGTTCGGCTCTGCCAATCCATCGAAGAAGTCGGAACCCTTTCTTTACATCTTTTTTGGCTTGATCTGGTTCATCGCTTTCAATTTTCTTTAAATCGTTAGCAAGATCCTTTGCAAAACTATAACCTGCAGCTACTCTGCCAACTACATCCTTTAATTTTTTATCTAAATCCTTTACTTGTTCAACCATACTAATACACCTCGTTTAGTGTTAAGAATAAATGGTAATTTATATGTTTATTGTAACTCGGCTGGTTTCTTAAGACGTAGTTGAGGCGAAGAAATGCCCTTAATTGCATCGTATGTCATATTTTCTACTTGTGCAACTTCTTGCTCTTTGTGTTTTATTTCAATTTTTTTGAAAAGAAAATCGAGCCTTTGATCCATTTCTTTTTTTTTAGCACCCATAACATTAGGAAATCAGTCAGATTATTTAAAATGTTGTTATGGCTATTAAATTACAACGGGAGCATAAATACTTTTTGAACATTGATGGCAATTCCTTTTTCTTGGGTATTTATTTGAACCCCTGATAGTAACGATTCACCAATTGCAACTAATTCTCCTTTAATGGTAAGGATGGCAACGGTTTCTCCTTTATTGAAATTTTCTAGTTATGCAATTCCTGGGATTGCTAAATCTCTTCCATGCGTAAGGCTTTGAATAGTGGTATCAAATATCCATGCTTTAGCTAAATGTGCAACGGCGTTTTCAATTGGTTGAATACAATAGCGCAAATATGTATCATTATCTTCTTCTTTATAGTAATGTAATGCATCTTGTAGATCATTAAGGGTAACTAAATTATGTGTTTCATCAAAGGGTCCTGCTATTGTTCGCCTTAATTCAAGCATGTGCGCGCCAAATCCATGTTTTTTTCCAAATTCAGAGCAGACTTTTCGAATATATGTTCCTGCCTGACATTTTATTCTAAATAATACATTTCTTCCATCGATTTCTAATATTTCAAATTCGTAAATCTCTCTTACTCTATCCTGGCGTTTAACTGCACTTTTTACGGGGGGGAGTTGAGTTATTTTCCCCGTAAATTCTTCTTTTGCTATTTTTTGTATTAGCTCAGGTTCTACTTCTTTATGAAGATACATTAAGCACACATATTCTTTTGGCGCTTTGAGAAAAAATTCAGTTATTCTTGTAGCTCTTCCTATGGCTATTGGCTGAACGCCAGCTACTTGAGGATCGAGTGTTCCTGAGTGTCCTGCTTTGTTTACGTTAAGAATTTTTTTTACGTATGCAGACGTTTGATGAGACGTTGGTCCTTTTGGCTTATCAATATTTATGATGCCATATGTAAGAAGATCTTTGGTTGATCTTGTATGTGGGTCTATACCAAATTCGCCTACTGATTCTTGCTTAACAAATATTTGAGTCATAAAAAATTTTAGAAGGAGAGAATATTATAAGATTTACTCTTTTTTTGCTGAATCTGCCTTTTTACTTGATTCTTTTGGCGTTTCTTTAACTGTTTCTTTAGCAGCAGGCTTTGTTTCAGTTTTTGGAGCTGGTGCTGCAACTTCTTTCTTTGGAGATTTTTTAGCTTCTTTTTGATCTTTTTTGGTTACTTTTGTCTTTTCTTTTTTAGCTCCAAATAAACTTGCATTTACAACACCTTCTTCATCTTTTGTAACAGTAACTTTAATGTGATGAGGTGGATTTTTCATGCCATGTTTCCATAATTGAGTATTAACTGAGCCGTCTAAATTAACATTATCAGATTTCATATGCTTTTCTAAGAATTGTTTTAATGCCTTTACAGCTTTAGGTGTTCTTTTCCATCGCGGTGCCTTTCGATATTCTTTTCGCAGTGGAACATTATAGGTTCTTTCAATTAATTGAGCTTCTTTTTTTGCCATTGTTATAATTATACTTTTGTATTTCCTCTTCGCCAACTTCGTTTTACTTCTGTATGTCGGGAAGGATGTACACGTTGACCTTTACCATAGATTTTGAATACTGTCCAAAATGGTGCCCATTTAGTTTGGCGTCCTTTTTTGAGTAATCTTGTTTTTCTTGCTGGGTGTTTGTTACGTGCCATATTGATACCTATTCTTGTGATTTTGAAATTTCTATTGCAATCTTATCTAAAAATGAAATTCCTTTAGGAGTTAATACTCTTCCTTTGTGGTTTCCTTTTTGAGTTTGCGTGATTAGTTGTGCTGATTCAAGTTGTTGTAGAATTTTTCGAATAATTGATCCTGATGCGCGTTGGAATCTTTCTGGTTTGTGGCCTCTGTTTTTTTTACCGCCAAATTTTACACGAAGTTTTTGTGTTCCGATGGGACCTAATTTTGCAATTTTTCGTAAAATTGCTGCTGAACGAAAATACCACCAATCTGGGTCGTCAGGAAGACGTTCATTATGTGATCCTGTTTTAACAAATGGTGACCATTCAGTTGGTTTGACTATATTTTCCTTTTTTAGAGCCGAAGCTGTCTTCTCAATGAGCTCTTGTGGATTAACTGTGAGTATATATGTCATACGTTGGCTGGGAGATAGTTCCTTTATAAAGTTTTTGCAGATGATGTAGGGCTACGATGTGAGGGATTAGGAAATCTTTTTATACCGTGGTTTATTCCTATGGAAGATAAAAGGTGTGAAATGTTTAAACTGAAGGGAAATGTGTTAACATTAGTTGTTTTTCTACTCTTTATTCTTCTCTCATTTTCAGTGAGTGCTGATGTTTTGAGTGTTCGCGAAACTATAGATCAATTTTCAGGTGATTTTGAACTCACGCCTGAATTAATGGCGTTTTTAACATGGGTTGCCTACCTAATATTATTTTGGGCTCTATTTTATGAGGGATTATATCGAATTCCTGTGTTTGGTAGAATGCGAGAAGTGAGCAAAGCTGGTAAGGCCTTTGCTTTTGCAGCAGCTTCTCTTTCTACTCTTGCACTGTGGGGATCACAATTAGTTACTGGAAAAAGTGCAACTGAGATTGCTCAAGATGCAGCGGCACCATTTGGCGTATGGGGAAGTTTTGCTATTGCTGCAATTGTTGGCCTCATTACCTATAGAATGATCAAGGATTCAGGATTCTTTAAAGATAGTACGTTAGTTCCAATGGCAATGGCTGCAGCGTTTGCTATGGCGATTGTTGGCTTGTGGGTCTCATGGGGCACATTATTTGTTTATGGTGTTGCTATTGCATGTATTACGGCTTTAGTTGGATTATTCTCTCATTTTTCTGGTAAGAGTGGTTCAGGGACTCCTGCTGCTGATGTAAAAGATAAAGAGAAAGATGAGACAAAAGGCGAAAAGAAGGCAAAAAAAGAAGATAAGTATGTCATACGCGAAATTGCAGAAATTGAGCAACTAAGAAAACATGTTGAAGATGCTGAATCATTAGAAGACCTTGAGGATGTAAAGCATGATATGCATGCAATTGAACGAGTTGAGAGACGTATGAAAAAACGTTTTAGGCGTGTTGAGCAAGCAGGAGAAGATTTAATAGAATTGAAACCTCAAAATAAAAGCGAACTAGAACAAGATTTAAATGATTTGGAATTGTTTTCAAATAAGATTATTGCTTATTTATCTCGGGGTGGTGTTTTGGAAAAAGCGTTATTAGAGAATTTTCCTAGTAGTTGGGATGCAGAGCATCTTCCAGAAAGAGGATCTGTAAGTGATGATGAAAAAAATGCTCTCGAAGTACGTAGAAATAATGTTTTACAGGTTATCGATAAAATTCTTAAGTGGGATGAAGCATTTCATTTACATCTGGAGAAGTATGAAAAGGATTTGGAAAAAGAAAAAAAGAGGGATGAGGCAAGTGAATAGAAAATTAATGGTGCTATTATTGGTTGTACTTCTTTCATTTAGTGTCTCTGCTGCCGTTTTAACTGTTGGTGGTGCTTCAAGTAGTTTTGTTGATTGGATTAAAGGTTTATTTACCGGTGGACTTAATATTGAAGATTTGTTTTTGCCTTCGTTATTATTGTATTTTACTCTTTTCATGGCTATTTATTATGAAGGGCTATTTCGATTACCTTTATTTGGCAGACGTAGAGAAGTTAGTAGAGCCGGAACTGCATTTGCATTTGCTGCGGCTGCTCTTACAACATTTGCATTATTTATGATTGATGATCACAAAACAATGCAGCAACGTTTGGAGCATCTTTTAGCACCGTTTGGCATTTGGGGTGCGTTTGCTCTTGCGGCGATTATTGCATTTATTAGTTATAGGGCAATTAAGGATTCTGGACTTTTTGATGATAAGATTCTAACACCAATGGCCATTACAGCGGCCGTTGCGCTGACATTTGCTGGGTACTTACTTGGATTAGGTAATTTAGTTG
>CAYOOY010000027.1:0-15447 GCA_964405725.1 uncultured Methanosarcinales archaeon
AGCTATTAGCATCGTGGCATTTCCATCAATTAGAAAACTTAGTAACCCTGCACATAACGGGTTCATCATACGAATATGCCGCTGTAAATATAATGGAAATGTCCATGGGTGATCACGATGTCGTCTAAATGAAAAACAAAGACCAGTTGGAGACAGAGGTGCAGTAATGGTGGATACCCTTGCTGTAAAACTTCCTGCTTCAATTTCGGTATCTAAAATTGGATTTGCTTCATCTAATGGACGACCGGACATTAAACGCAATTTAGTTGCCCAACTCTCTACTTCCAAATGAGTCGGATAAATATTAGTGTAACAATCACCATGATCTTGGTGTACAATGAAAATAGGTACTTCACCATTTGGACTATTCACATTTACATCTTGCACTTTTGGATCTGTTAATAACAATTCAATTAATCCAAACCCAACAGTATATCGTAAAAGTGCTTGTGCCAATTCGTCAACCATATCATCAGTTAAAGACAAACCCTTGCTTTTCATTAAATCATGGAGCAAGTCTCTTCCAATATTGAAAAACACTTCACGCATTCGTTCAGGATCAACAAATTCTTCCTTATCTGGTTTATGTTCTGACATGATACGCTTTGCATCGTCAAGTAATTCATATACTGCTTCATCATACGTGAATTCTGGTGGGGTTAAGTGATATAATGATCGTATGCTATCATCGAATGTAAAAATGTTAACTTGGCACTCTGCAGCGTCTGATTTGAAAATATATCCGTCAGCCAAATTACCATCTGGATACTCAGTTACTAATTTAGTATACATAAAATCTGGTCTGGTTGTTGGATGAAATGCGTTTCCATAAATATCTCTCTCGCCTACTTTATACTCTTTACTATGTGGCATCAGAATTTTTAATAAACGAAGCGTTTCCATCTTGGACACTGCCTCCGCAATTATTTGAATAAATGCATCCTGACTTTTTTTATGATTAAAATCAACTACTGTGTCAAATTTTATTTTTTCTTGACGCTCTAATCTTTTTAATAGGACATATGCGGCAAAGGGATCTTCTTTTAGTTTTTTGGAAATAATTTGTTGAAATTTAGCAAACGAACCTCTTAGATAGCGCTCATGTAAGGGATCTGTTACGAGATGTGCGTACATGAACCGCTCATCTTTATTGAATTTTCGATATATTTCTGATACTTCAACAAGTAATGATACTTGTGCATAATCATATTCATATTCACGTAATTGAGAAATTTTTATTGTGGTAATTCCACTATTTTTGAGTAAGAGGTCAATTACTTTTCCCATACAAATTGCGCTATATTCAATTGAAGGAGGAAATGTGCATTTTTCTGCACGAATAGTAAGAATTTTATTCTCTCCTTCATGCTCCACTGAGTTAGCAAAACATTCCTGCGCATCTACCATTTCTAGATGCAGTGAATACAAATTAATAAACACTTCGTTTTTTCAGCAGAGAGTAAGAATAAAATAGTATAAATAAAATGTTGTTCATTTTCACACAAAAATCTTATAAAAACCCTACATAAATAATTATATAGGGTGGTTTCTGGGAGAATATTATGGTAGAGACAGACGACTTTAGTGAAGGTTTTAGTAGAGGTGGCGTTAGATTTGTTCCAGCAGAAAAGGATGGCCCAGTTAAATCATATGCTCTTTTTTTAGATAATGGTCAGGAAGAACCAATTCCTGAAAGAGTTTCTTTAGAAGATTTTGAATTTGAAACTCAGATTTCAGAAGGTAGTGGACAAGGAAGAGTTTTCAAAGCCCATCATAAAACAACCAGAGATTCTGTTGCAGTAAAATTATATCATCATGGGAAATTAGAACAATGGGAAAAATATGATAAAGCTCAAAGTGGTGTTGAGAAAGAAGTTGCATTGCTTCTCAAGGGAAGAGGAAAACCAGATTTATTAAAATTAGTTGGGTGGGGTTCCTATGGGCCCATGGAATTACCTTTTATGGTTTCCCGTTTTGAAGAACATCCAACATTAGATCAAATTATAGTAAAAGAATCATTTAATCCAACTTTAGAACAAGGATTAGCTCTTGCTCAAAATGTTGGAAATGTTTTACAATGGGCACATCAAGGTGCACCAATTCAAGAGGGTAATGGTGGGCTTTATCCTTGTATTCATCGTGATGTTAAACCAGAGAATATCATGGTAAAACCTGATGACTCTGTTATAGTTTTAGATTGGGCAAGTTATAAAGTTGGTACTGGCGATAGTATGAACAACACACAAACAGGAACTCTTTGTTACTGGGCTCCAGAAGCATTAAAAGGACGTTCTGTAAGTCCTGCAACGGATGTGTATGGTCTTGCTCAAGTTTTAAAACATTATTTTTGTGGTCAAATTTTTACAGATAGAGAAGGACAGTTACTTGCTTCAGAATTTCCAAGTAGTATTCCAGATGGTGTTAGAGATGCATTGATGAAAGCAACTCTTGAAGAACCTAGTGAAAGATATGAAAGTATTGATGCGTTTTTAGAGGGGTTGGGTGCTGTTGAAAAGAAAATGAAATATAAAGTTGTTGGGAGAAGACGTGTATTTCAAGATTATATGGTTAGAAACGGAGTTAGAACTGTAGTTGATGAAGGATGGGAAAATGTTCTTGCTCCTGTTGTTGATGAAGTTAAAGAATCTCCTATTGATGTTTCTGAAGAAGAAAATAAAACATTATATGATACACCAGATCCAACTGAGGGGACTTGGTATAGTACCGTTGCTTCAACAGGAGTTCCATTAGGAATGATTGTATCAGAATTCGTAAATATATACACAGAATCACCAATGACAAATGGTGGAAGATTTGGTTTTATCGTAGCGGGAATGGCATTAACAACCGGAATGTATGGTATTCATAGAGCACGTAAGAGAAGAAGCCGAAGAATAATTGAAAAGAAAGTAGAAGCTGAAAGGAATTATGGTCTTACAAGTGATTCTAAGCAACAATTAGCACAATCAAAACCAGATAGCGAAACTTCACTAGATCAATTAGCTAACAGCATGGCTCAAAGAAGTGATGAAATGGGAAGTGATGCTGTTGAGACAAGTTCATTAGAATCAAAAACTCAATTAGCAGTTCAAGAACCAACATTAGGAGAGATTGTAAAACAAGGAACACTTAATGGTACTGGATGGGCATTGATTGGTGGAACTGCTGGGTCTGTAACTGCTAGTTTAGCAGTTGGAAAAGTAGCAGTATTAGCTCTCACATCAAAAGCTCTTGGAGTAAATTATGAGGAAGCTGCCATATACCTTATTGGAACAGGAGCATCTATTGGAGGTTTGGCAGGAGTAGTTAGATCAACATATTCTGATATCAAAGCAAGATGGGACAAAAGAAAACAACCTCAAGAAAACCCTCACTTTCCATACAGACAATTGGAAGGATTTCAATGGGATGGATTTTGGGGTTTTAGCAGTTATGAATCATTACTAAATGAACAAAGAAAAAAAGGATATAAAAGAGCAGATATTAAAATTTATGATAAACACCAATCAATATTTTTTGAAAACAGAAACGAAATCAACCCTACTTCGGCAATAACAGGAGAACTAGTTTTACATGTAGGGAATCATAATTTGATTATTTCATCTGTTGATGGAGATTTTAAAGAAGTTCTTTTAAAAGAAGCAGAGAAATATTCTGAATGGGGGTATGATGTTTATTTTAGAGGTGAACGAGTAGCAAAACGTGATGAAGCTGCTACCAGATTAAAAAATGAATACCTAGATGCCGCAATAGAAATATACAACTCAATTGCTCCTGGTTTAGGAGAAGATGTAATTATAGAAAGAGACATTCCAAAAATCAAAGGTTACGTTCTAAATAATGAAATGTCGGAAGAAGAACTTAATAGAATAGTACGCGATAAAGATTACAGAATTCAAATGATGCCTGAATTAACATAAGCACTTCACTCAATCTAATAAACAATACGCCCCATACCACTACTTTTTTAAACCCCTCTCTTTCCCACACTATATGACATATAGAATAATCACACACGGTGCGTGCACTGATGGATATAGCAGCGCATTTATAGTAAAGAAATATTTCAATCTTTTCTTCAACACTTCTCTTTCAGAAGAAGAAATTGTACAAATACACGTTATTGGACTCATGCCAAAAGAAGTTCAATTAGGTGAATTTGAATTTCAAGAGAATGATATAGTGCTTGATTTACCTCAACCTCTTACAAACGTTTTATTTTGGTGTGATCATCATGCAACAAATAAACCTCTCGAAGACAAGCCAGAATTTCATTGGAAAATTACTCCAAGTTGTGCAGGATATTTACTTGATCTAGCTATTGAACAAGGTGCAGTGTTAAACAAAGAACAAATTGAATTCAAACAAGCAATGGATATCATTGATAATGCTGAATATACCCCAGATACAATTAATGAATGTTACTATCGCCAGGATTCATACGATAACCCAAGTATTTTGCAAAAAATGCATATGATTGGTGCAATGTTTAACACACGAGATCGTAACTTAAATTCAGAGGTGTTTACAACGATTTTAACGTCTCCTCTAGGAGATACGCCACTTAGCTCTCCTGAATTATGGAAACTAAACCCTATGATGTATTATAAAGCTCAATTGACAGGGTTTGAAATTTGGCGAGAATGTGTTGATGAATATATTGAATACAACGAGCAAGCTAAATGTGTTGTGCAGGATGATCGTAAAACACTAAAAAGAAAAGGTGTACCTGATCGTTTTTATTCTTGCATGAAATTTCCTCAAGCAAGTTACACTCTTAATGTACGTGTAATGGATGATGGTAAGGCTCGTGTAGGAATAGGAAGTAACATTTTTCATAAAGATCGATGTAAAGTTGATATCGGAAAACTTTGTTTTAATGTAGGAAAGAAATTTGGTTCTGGTTCTGGCGGAGGACATTTTCATGTTGGTGGATGCACTATAAAAGAAGAAAACATCGATGCGGCACTAGCGTACATATATGAATCATTTACGCAAGGGTGATTAAATGCTGCAGATTAATTTGTTGTATACTCGTGAAATCCCTTCAAATGAATTAGAAGCAAAAGTAAATGAATCTTTAAACAGTTGTCTTCGAATTGTTAAAACCCGTAGTGGTTATATTCTCAATGTGTTTGATACCCCCGTAGAGGTTGAAGGCTATAAGAAACTTGCACGAGTTGATCGATCTCATGTTGCTTCATTAATTTCTACCTACCCTCATACAGAATTATTGGTTATTCCAGATACAAAAGAAAAGTACACCATTTACACACTTTCTACATCCCAAAGGGAAACGATGTAAGATCAATTTTGTTACTTTTTCGAATTCCCTTAAATGCTTTTGCATACACACCTAAGACACCTAAAGAATAGATCAATCTTTTTTTAATATAGTAATCATTTTTATTATTTTTATCAATTCTATCATCATTAAGAACATCTTTTACATGCCGAACAATAACATGATCCGGCATATAACATATTTGCGTATTTTTATATGAACTCATACGTAATTCAGAAACAGGATAGGCCCCGCCTCGGCCTGCTGATACAGTTACAATTAATGCGGGTTTATGAGACAATTCTTTTTTATCACACAGTAGGAATATATTTTTTAATCCTGCAGGTACCATTCCCGCCCATTCAGGTGAAATGACAACATAGGCATCACATGATTTCAATTTGGTAGAATATGGTTTCCATTTTGTTTGCACTTTTCCTTTAGGTTTCCATTTACTCTCATCCCATAAGGGAAGTGGATTATTTCGTAAATCTAATACATAGAAAGTTGCACTTTTATCAGACTTTTTCAATTGCCGTTTAACATACCCAGCTACTTTAGAAGACTCCGACTTCGATCGATGTGATCCAATTATGATTCCATATTTCATATAATGAGAAAAGAAAAAGAAGTATATAAAATATCCCTAAACACCCAACATCTCCCTCAATTCTTCAGTTGGTTGCCAGGCAGGTTCAAACGTTAATTCGATCTCAACTTCTGTAGCTCCTTCTTTCTCGATCATTTCTTTGATATCACTTACCATCTGAGGACCAAATGGACAAATAGGAGACGTGAATGTCAATAACACATGCACCTTATCATCTGTTACAGTAACATCATAAATGATTCCAAGGGTCCAGACATCTATGAATAGTTCAGGATCTTCATATTTCTTAAATACATTTTCAATGAGTTGCTCTTTCGTGACCATCGATCATACCTCCAAATCCTTCATGCTCTATCGTATCGGCTAATTCTTTGCCACCTGTTTTAATTATCATACCATTAGAGATAATACTTACTTTATCTGGCTGAATGTATTCTAAGAATCTATTATAATGTGTAATTACAACAATTCCCATATCATTTGCATGATGCACTTGATTAATTCCTTCAGCTACTTTTTTAATTGCATCAACGTCAAGACCTGAATCAGTTTCGTCTAATAAAGCAAGTGTTGGCTTAAGTAACATTAATTGCAGTATCTCTGCACGTTTTTTCTCGCCACCAGAAAAACCATCATTTAGATATCTTCGTGAAAAAGAAGGATCCATATTTAGCGCTGCCATAGTTTCTTTGAGCATTGAGTGAAATTCAACAACATTAAGGGGTTTTTCTCGACGCGCATTAACTGCTTCGCGTAAGAATGTTGATATTTTTAATCCTGGAATTGCTGCAGGATATTGAAATGATAAAAATAACCCTGCTTTACTTCTAAGATCAGCACCAAGGTTAGTTATGTCTTCACCATTAAAGATAATTTTTCCTGAAGTTACTTTATAATTTGGATTACCCATAATTGTATTTGCAAGCGTACTTTTACCAGATCCGTTTGGTCCCATCAACGCATGAATTTTACCCTTTTCAAATGTTATAGTAACACCGTGCAATATTTCTTTTCCTTCAACTTCTACATGTAAATTTTGAATTTCTAATGTCATTGTATAAGTACCTCTTGCTCAACGCATTTTTTACTCGTATTAATTGCGAGCATCGCACACTTTCGTCTTGTATGTGTAATGGGAATCCCGAGCAACGCATACATTTTTTCTTGATCAATAGCTATAAGTTCACTCACATTTTTTCCTTCTACATATTCAACTAAAATTGATGCCGCAGCCTGGCTTATCGCGCAACCATGACCAGTAAATGCAATTTTCGTAACTATTCCTTCATCAATTGTACATTGAATAGTTAATTCATCTCCGCAATATGGATTTAGATCTCGTGCTGTGTGCGTAGCACCTTCCAATTCCTGTTTATTACGAGGATTACGATAATGATCAAGAATGTTTTCCTTAAATATTTCTTGCTCTTCTGATAATTCACCAGAAGAAATTTCATTTCTATCAATAGCTTGTACAAATTGTGAGACAAATTCTGTAAGTGAGCCAACCAACTTATCTACTTCTTGTTTTGTATTATAAAAATAAAAACTAGCTCTGGTTGTACCTTCGATACCAAGTAATTTCATTAATGGCTGCGCGCAATGGTGACCCGCCCGAACTGCTATCCCTTGAGAATTAAGATAATCTGATATGTCATGCGGGTGCAACCCTTCTATTGTAAATGAAAATATCCCTGTATGATTATCAACAGGTCCAATTAATGTCAATCCAGGTACTAATAGCAATTTTGGTAATGCATATCTACTTATTTCTTTAATATCACTTTCAATAGAATCCATACCAATTCCCTGTAAATATTCTACGGCTGATGCAAGTCCAATTGCTTGCGCGATCGGTGGCGTTCCTGCTTCAAATTTAGCTGGACTTGTATTCCATGTTGATTTTTCAAATGTTACTTCTTTAATCATATCTCCGCCAAAAAAAGCAGGTTCTAATTTTTCAAGTAACTCCTCTTTACCATACAATACACCAATCCCAGTTGGACCACACATTTTATGTCCTGAAAAAACTACATAATCGCAATCTAATTCTTGTACATCAATTTTCATATGAGGAACACTTTGTGCTGCATCAACAATACATACAGCACCATTAGTATGTGCCAACTTTGCTATGTCTGCAACTGGATTAATTGTACCTAATACATTTGACATATGTACTATTGAGACGATTTTTGTTTTAGATCCAATAATGGTATTCGCAGCCGACATATCAAGAGTATAGTCCTTCGTAATGGGAATATATTTTATGACAGCGCCAGTACGTTTTGCTACTTGTTGCCAAGGAACGATGTTTGCATGATGCTCCATTTGTGACAATACAATTTCATCGCCAGCTTGAAGTGTTGATCCTAATGAATATGCAAGTAGATTCAAACTTTGTGTTGTGCCACTTGTAAATACGATTTCATTCTCTTTAGCATTAATGAATTTGGCAACAATTGAATGTGCTTTTTCGTACGCCACGGTTGCCTGTTCTGAGAGTGTGTGTAAACCGCGATGAACATTAGCATTTTGATTAGAATAAAATCTACTAATAGTATCTATAACGTGTTGTGGCTTTTGCGCTGTTGCAGCGTTATCTAAATACACCAATTTTTTCTCGTACACCTGTCTACGTAGAATCGGGAATTGTGCACGAATTGTCTCTATTGATTTTGTAGTGGTTGTACTTTGCATTTTACAAATTATCTATTTTTTGTTTGATATGGCAATGAATCATTTGGCGTGTTTTCTCATTCTCAATTCTAGAAATTATTGGATCCAAGAAGCTCTCAACAATTAAATGAGAAGCTTTCTCTTCTGAGATTCCGCGAGATCCTAAATAATACAAATGTTCAGGTAACACAGTTGTTGCGGTTGCACCATGCGAACATTGCACTGCGTCATGATCAACTTCTAATACAGGCACAGCATCACATCGTGATTTTTCGCCAATAAGTAAAAAATTTGTATGTTGATTTCCAACTGCTCCTAAAGAACCTTGTGGCATGTTAATAATCCCACGAAAAACAGCTTTTGAAGAATCAAGTAGTACTCCCTGTACACTCATATTTCCAATTGTTTTTTCACCGCGATAGATCATATCACATTTAAGATCCACAACATCTTTTTCTTGCGCAAAAACAGCTGCTTGAAATTGTGCTTCAGCCCTATGTCCTTGTAATATCACTTTGTTATGAATACTACTAAATGTGCCCGAAATGGGAAATTCTAACCACATTAATTTTGCATCATTATGTAGAGTGATTTCTTTTACTGCAAATGAAGGTGTTAAGGTATGATTGGTAACACTTGTATATGTCAGTTCAGATCGTTCTCGTTGTTCAATTCGTAATAAATAACTATTATATGAGGATGACGTAATAGTCGAACTTTCAACTATTTTCACGTGCGCATTCTCTCCAATATTAACAAGTACTGTTTCGGCTCGACATGCTGCCTCACTTCGTGCTTTGATAAATATTGGTGTTTCTACATTCGTATTTGGAGGAATTGTAATGATATGTACAGTGTGGTTGCTAGCTCTATGTTGTCTAATTAGTTCGTTATCTGTACTTGTATTAAAACTCGTTTCAGTTGATCGCACACTTCGGACATCAACGCCGGCGGGAGCAGTTATGCTAATAAATGATTCTTGTGGTGTTCGTAATTGTTCAAACACATTGTTAAAATCAACGCCTGGTTTAAGGACCATTCCTTGTCCGTATTTGAATGTTGATAACATCATAGTCCCTCTACCTCTAATTCTATTAACTTATTCAATTCAACAGCATATTCGAGTGGTAGCGCTTTTACGACAGGTTCAATAAATCCTGAAACTATTGTTTTGATTGCTTGCTGTTCACTTAAACCTCTACTTTGTAAATAAAATAATTGTTCATCACGAATTTTACTAACTGTTGCTTCATGACCAACGTCAACATTTTTATGATCGATTTTCATATATGGATAGGTGTTTGATACTGATTTCTCATCAAGAATTAATGCATCACATTCAACTCGACTTTTGGAGTTTGCAGCTGTACTGCCAATCTTAACTAATCCTCGATAACTTGAAATCCCACCATCTTTACTTATACTTTTAGCGCGTATTACCGAACTTGTATTGGGAGCTGCGTGAATTACCTTTGAGCCGGTATCTTGATCTTGCCCTTGACCTGCAAACGCAACACCTAAACTATCACTATGTGCACCTTTACCAACAAGAATAGAACATGGGTATAACATCGTTCTTGAAGATCCCATATTACCATTAATCCACTCAACTGTTGCATTTTCATGCACGATTGCTCTTTTAGTATTAAGGTTGTAGACATTTTTACTCCAATTCTCAATTGAAGAATAACGCATTTTAGCGCCTTTCATGACATGTAATTCAACGCACCCTGCGTGCAGAGAATTCTTTGAATATCGAGGAGATGAACATCCTTCGATGTAATGTAAATCAGCTCCTTCATCAACGATAATTAATGTGTGTTCAAATTGTCCGCCAGCAGCAGTATTCATTCTAAAATACGCTTGCAAAGGAAGTTCAACTTTAACACCTTTTGGTACATAAATAAATGTGCCACCACTCCATACAGCTGCATGAAGCATAATAAATTTATGATCAGTAATCGGGATGCATGAAGACATAAAATATTTTTTTACTAATTCAGGATATTTATGAATTGCAACATCCATATTTTCAAAAATAACTCCTTTGTCTTTGAGAGCCTTTTCAATATTATGATATACTACAGAACTATCGTATTGGGCGCCAACTCCAGCAAGTGCAGTTTTCTCTGCTTCTGGAATCCCTAATCTATCAAATGTTTTTTTAATTTCTTCAGGAACATCTTCCCAATTTGTTGTTTCGGGCGCGTTAGGATCAACATAAAAAATAATCTTATTTATGTCCAAATCAGTTAAATCTGGACCCCATGTTGGCATTGGCGTTGTGGAAAATAATTCAAGAGCTTTGAGTCGCTTTTGTAACATCCACTCTGGTTCATTTTTTGTCTTAGAAATCAGGTCAACTATTTCTTTACTTAAACCAGGTTCAGCTACAAATCGTGATGTGTGATCATCTACGGAATCATATAATTCTCTGTTTATGGTAAATGTTGACGCGTCCATTACATACACCCCATTAGTTCTGGATCACACGTTGTTGGTAATTGTCCAAAATTCTTATGAATGGTACATAAATCGCCACTTTTACGTATTTCCAATAATAATTTTTGAGTTGCACGTATGTAAGATGTTTGATCTGTAATATCCACTTCATTTACAATTTTTTCAATTTCTTTTGAAAAAGTTATACTTATCCCACGTTTATCGTGTGCATATTGAGATACCGTTGCTGGTGTAACATTTAATATTTTAGCAATTTCAACTTGCGATTTTCCTTTTTTCTTAAGTGCAAGGGCGAATAATCTACGTAATGTAGGTATAATATAGTGCGTTTCAATTTCCTGTGGATGTAGTAATGCTTTCATAAGTTAACTATAGTTAACGTTTTATTTATAAGGTTTATGTCTCAGAAATTCGGTACTTCAAAAGAATGGTTAAAACCCATGAAATTCATAAAATTGTAAAAATACATTTTTAATTTTGGTGTTTCTTAATAGATTTACACACAAAGGTGAAAACAATGGCAACTAAAATATATGACATTAACGGGAAACCGTATTCAAAAGAGTTGGTGGAATTATTAAAGGACAAAGATCCTCATTTTTGCAGAAAAGTGCAGTATGCGAGTCTAAATCCATATGAATATACGTCAACTGGGGATAGAATCACACTTTTGTTTGATCAAGATGAAGGTAAAGGGGTTTCTTTACCTTTGCAAACAAACGCTACGTGGGTTAGTAATCTTACAGATTATACAAGTGAGCCTAAATGGAAATTTCTCAAAGATCTTTTTCGTGGAAAACTAGTTGATATCTCGCAAGAAAAACTGACTGATTTTTTGAAGCGAGTTGTTGGAGTAGAATCGCATGTTGAATATAGGTTTCGCGGAACGAAGGAACAAGGTCCCGATGGACGAGGTTCACATGGGTATTTAGTCAGACTTCCCTCCAAAGATATAGTCATTGATTCGGATTTACCAGTAATGGATAAGAGACAACAAGCAGCAGAGTATTTCTCTTCTGTTCATTCAAGGTTTCTTGTATCGCCAGATTCAATAGTGAGGATAGAAACAAGAGATACGAGAAAAGGAGATCGAATATACAATGCATCTCTTGATTTTTATGTTGGTACGGGATTATCTGGAGTACCAGGTATTGATGAAACTCTTACACCTTCAATAACTGTGACATCGTAATTTTTTTTATTTTTTTTATAATTTAACCTTTCTCAAACTCTTAACAATCATCGTCAACTTTTTCACAACTACATCTAACTCTTTTCTGCTCGTATTCCTTCCAAGTGATATACGAACAACGCTATTTGCATCATGAGATGATAATCCAATTGCACGAAGTACATGACTCGCTTTTACTTCATCGGATGTGCATGCACTTCCAGCTGATACCATAATGTGTTGAGAACCTAAGTGATTAATTATATCTTCAGCAAGAACTCCTCTACATCCAATTGAAATAATATGTGGTGCTTGCTTTGCTTTGTGCTCATTAACAAATACATTTTCAACATTTTTGTGTACCCGTGTAATAAAATATGATCGTAACGATTCAAGTTTCATAGCATTCTTCTTCTGTTTTTGTTCTGATATTTCAAGTGCTTTTGCAAATCCTATTATTGCAGGAACATTAAGTGTTCCAGGAACTAATTCCTCCTCTTGCCCACCACCAAAGAGTATTGGTTTCAATGTAACCTTATTATTAACAACCAACACAGCACTGCCCTTTGGTCCATATATCTTACTTCCATTTAGGGTGATCAAATCTGCAGGAATATTCTTAATAGATACTATCCCTGGCGCCTGACACGCATCAACATGAAATAATATTCCCTTCTTTTTGGCGATCTTGTAAATTGCGCGTAAAGGTTGAATAGTTCCAATTTCATTATTGATATATTGAACAGAAATTAATTTTGTATTTTTGTTAATCGCTTTTTGTATCGCATTAACATTTACAATTCCCTTACTACTAACTCCTGCTATCGTATGTGAAAATCTCGTACAGGTCTCAAGAACTGCTTTATGCTCAATTGAAGATGTAATCACATGGTCATTTTTTCTCATAACTCCTTGGATTGCAAGATTAATACTGTGCGTACCTGATGAAAAAAATAGTATCTTGTCTGATTTTCGAGAAAGAATAGATGCAACTTTACTGCGTGCCTTTTCAATTTCATCTTTAACTTTTGATCCTGCTAGGTGCATACTTGCAGGATTTGCAAAATGGGTAGATAAATACGGCCTCATTACTTCCATAACTTCTGTACTTACAGGCGTTGCTGCGGCGTAGTCTAAGTATATCATATAGGTGAAATACCCCTGCAGTTTAAAAAAGTTTTTTATAGTCGAAGATTTTCTATAATACGAGGGATAGATGGAAGGAGATCAATATCAGGACATTGTTGCTAAATATAAACAGCGTGTGAAAGAAGAATTTGGCGCTGATACTTCTGGCCCGAGCCCTAAAATTACATCACGTGAGTATGAGGATTTCAAAGGAGAGTTATATCCCGCTCATTATTCAGCGTATGAAAAAGGATGTAACGCAGTTGATAAAATTCTTAAATTAAAATCTGATCCGAAAAAATCACAACAGATGCTAACTGATCTTGCTATTTGTCATTTGAATGTAACTCCGGGTGGAGTAATGGGTCTAGCAATCGTTACTGGCTTTGCCGTTATTTTTGGTGGATTACTTATTTCAGCCATTCCTTCATTAATCTTAATGCAACCTCTTATTCCTCTCTATCTCTTTTCAATTATTGCGGGAATTGTGGTAATTCCAACGATGCTTAAAATTCCTGGTTTTATGGCAAACACCTGGCGGATGAAATCATCTAATCAAATGGTTCAAAGTATTTTTTACATAGTAACCTATATGCGCCATACATCAAATATTGAGCGCGCAATTGAATTCTCTGCTAATCATTTGGAACCCCCATTATCAATGGATTTCAGAAAAATATTGTGGGATGTAGAAACACAGCAGTATTCAAACATTCGAGATTCAGCAAATGCGTACTTGGATACGTGGAAAGATAGTCAAAAAGAGTTCGTTGAGAGTTTTCATTTAATTGAATCCTCGTTATTTGAAGGTTCAGAAGATAGACGCTTAGGATTACTTGATAAATCATTAGAAGTAATTCTTAATGGAACCTATGAAAATATGATGCGATACGCGCATCAACTAAAAGGTCCAATGACCATGCTTCACATGCTCGGAGTAATTCTACCTATCCTTGGTCTTGTTATTCTCCCTTTAGTTGTAAGTTTTATGAGTAGCTCATCTCCTCCTTTAGTACTTGCAATTTACATCGCACTTCTCTATAATGTTACACTACCAGCTGGCGTGTATTATTTAGGAAGAACTATTCTTTCAAAACGTCCCGCAGGATATGGTGCTGTTGATATTACCAAAAAGAAAGGTATGAAAAAATTTGCAACCGTGCAAATTCCAACAGGAAAGAACTCATCTATTAGTATTAGTCCATTACTTGTTGCAGGCGGTGTGTTTGCAATTTTGATACTTATTGGCTTCTTTCCAATATATATGCATGCACTTGATCCCGAATTTGATATCCCTGCACGGACACATGAAGATTATGATATTGCAGCGTTCAAATTAATGGATTATGTGTGTAAGCCTTGTCCTGGTGATGGAAGTGGAACAGCTGAAACGTGTGGGAATGAATGTACAATGGAAAATCGCGTAGGACCTTACGGAATGCTTGCATCCTTATTATCGTTAATAGTTACTGCCTCGTTTGGAATTGGAGTTGGATTATATTATAAGTTACGTTCAAAAAATGTTATTGCAATTCGAGAAAAATCTAAAAAATTAGAAGAAGAATTTTCATCCGCATTATTTCAATTAGGTAATCGGCTAAGTGATGGAATTCCAGCTGAAATTGCGTTTGCCAAAGTCGGATCGACTATGCATGGAACTACGGCGGGAGATTTTTTCAATCTAGCAACACGTAATATCACTTCTCTAGGTATGGGTCTTGAGCAAGCAGTGTTTGACGAAAAAGTTGGCGCAATGGTTAATTTTCCTTCTAAAGTTATTGAAAGTTCTATGAAAGTATTGGTTGAAAGTAGTAAGAAAGGACCTCGAATTGCTGCGCAGGCACTAATTAGCATGTCAAGTTATATGAAAGAAATTCACCGCGTTGAAGAACGTCTTAAAGATTTAATGGCAGATATTGTATCTTCCATGAGAGCTCAAGTAAAATTTATGCTTCCTGCAATTGCGGGAATCGTTATTGGTATTACATCTATGATTGCAACAATTTTAACAAAACTATCCGGACAAATCGGCGAACTTGCAGGTGGCGGTGATGGTGGTGGTGGTGGAATAAGTGGCATTGTAAGCATCTTTGGTATCGGTATTCCTACATT
>CAYOOY010000028.1:0-3015 GCA_964405725.1 uncultured Methanosarcinales archaeon
ATTCTAAATCCCAAAATAATTCATCAAATTTCTCAGATGAAATCTTTTTAGTAGATATCGCTTTTGTAACTTTTGAGAAAAAACCTTGTGTTTCTTCTTCGGGTTTATCCTCTTTTTTTGTATCTCCAACTAGTGATTTTCGTAGTTTTCCAAAGAAACTCTTTTTTTCTTCTGCAGGTTCATCTTCTATTTCTTCAGTTAGAAGTTGCTCTGCAAATGGTTTTTTCTTTGGACCTTCAAATTCTTCTTTCGTTTTTTTGACAAGTTCATCCGGAGTAGGAATCTCTTCTTTTTTTGCTACTGTCTCATGTTCATATTTCTCCTTTGTTTCTTGTACTAGATCTTGAGGGGTTGGAATAGATTGCTCTTTTTCTTTCTTTGCTGGTGTTTCTGTTGGTACTTCCTTTTCTTGAACTTCTATAATTGGCGTAGGAATTGTTTGAGGGATTGGTTCTTCTTGTGTAGGTTCTTCAGATACAGATTCAGTTACAGGTTCTTTTTCTTTTTTATCTTGAATTAGGTTTTCTTGCTTTGAATCTTGTATTTCTTTTGCTTCCTCTTTCGTAATTTCCTGAGCTGGTTTTTCTTCTTTTGTTTCAACTACGTTTTGTTCTTCTTCTAAAGGATTTTCCTTCTGTTCTTTCTTCTTTTTTTCTTTTGGTTCTTCTTCAACTTCTGATGCGGGTGTTGATTTTTGTGAAGGTTCTGTACTTTCTTTAATTACGCGATCAATTTCCTCTTGAGAAATAGTTTCTGCTTCTTCTTCACTTCGTGTACTAAATAAAGAAAGAGCGTCCTTGAGCTTATTTTTTAGTTTTCCAAACATGGTATCAATTTTAGAGTAATTCTACCTTTTGATATATATCTACGGCTTCATTCTGAAGTTTTTCGAGAATTTCATGTGCCTCTTGAATTTTGATAGTAATTTCTTTTTTTTGTTTGCCAAGCAAGTCAATTACTTGTGTATGATTTCTCTCAACTGTTGTATTTGCACCAACATTCACAATAAATGTATCGTTGTCTTGTAGAGATGATTTAACAAATATTCCATTTGCGATTGGAGAGAGAATCTCTGTTTTGACTTTAGTTTCATGTAATGATTCTATTGCTTTTGTTGAAATATCTATCTCATGCATTTGTTGTTCAAGAAGGTGAAGATGCTCCGTAATATTTTCAATTTGCTTTTGAAGAGCCTGAAACGTGTAATACATTTCTTGCCAATTTTGTTCTTGTTCGGATACCTTTGCCATTATATATGGAGTCTAACTATTCTTTTAAAAGATTGTCGGAAGTTTTTTATATTTCGGATCTACTTTTTGCATTATGAAGATTAATTCAATCCATTTATTGCTTGTTCTCTTAGCTCTGATTCTACTGGTCGGATGCACAACCAAAATTGAAGAATCATCTTCTTTCATGACATTTGATGAATGTTCTAAGGTTGGAGGAAAAAGTATTGAATCTGAAGCATCTCCTGTTTCGTGTGAAAAAGGCACAACTCAAATTGGCTTAATTGAATATGGAGATGAAGGAGCAATTTGTTGTAAGTGAAGATTATCTTCAATAGAATCGAATAGTCATTCTTGACAATACAAATTATTTTTAAGTATGATTTATAGCGCTGCATATGGACAATGCAACTAAGTTATTGATTTTTCCGGTTTCTGGGCAAGAAACAGCGGCATTAGGCCGTGATATCTACAATATTCTTCGTAAAGATTATGGTATGGCTAATGATGTAGAAATCATGGATACCAAGCGAAGAACTAAAATCAGAAGTGGTACACGAAAAGATCACAAACACCCAGTTGTAACAGACTATTTCCCAGATATGGAAGTACAGGTGGATATTGGAAGAAACAGACTTAAGGATGTTATACGAGGTAAACATATAGCATTGATTGAACATCTTTTGACACCGACTCGAAATGCTTCTGTAAATGATCACCATATGAGTATTAGAGGATGCTTAGATGTTATTGGAAAAACTGAAACGCTTAAGCGATCACTTGTAGTACCTTATTTATCTTATGTACGAAGCCATAGCATAGAAAAATATGAGGATGAAGGATTTTATCAGTTTGATTCACTTCGCCTTACAATGCAAGATTTTAAACGAGGAAATTTGAATGATTTAATCACCATTGATCCTCACTCAAAAAAAGCTGAAAGTATTGCTGAAGAATTAAAAATGGGGTTTTATTCAGTAAATCCCTTTCAATCGGGAAGAAGTATTAATCCACGAAAATTAGGATTTACGGGAGAGGAAGCGAGAGCAATTACACAAAATTTGCGTCCGTATCAAGAATTATTCTGTGAACTTAAGAACAAATATCATGATCATATTTATGGTGTTAGTTTAGATGATGGAACTGAGACACGAAGTGAGAAATTTATTGAGCGTGCATACCCAGAACTCTCTCCCATGGAAGCGTATGCCCTTCTTGGATACATGGAAAAATTTAGGTTTAGTTATGATCAAACTGAAATTCGCTTCAAGCATTTTAGTGCAATTAATGAAAATAATATTGATACTGAAGGCCGATTTCATGGTATTGATGATATGTGGGCTTCAGGTGGAACTGGGGATGAAGTGGCTAAAATTTACAAAGCTTTAGGAGCGACCCATTTTGAATTATGGGTTTCGCATGCGGTGACAGTTGCAAGTCAAATTAAAAAATCTAACGCACGAAGTAATGTAGATAGAATTTTAGCGCTAGACACTGTTCCGCAGAATAAAGAATTAAATGTTGAATACATACAGGCAAGTGCTCCACTTCTTGCTGCAGAATTGTATAAATCCCATCAAAAATTAGTTGCAAGCAGATAAAATAAAAAATAAAAAAATAAAAATTTATTTTGATTCAAAGTAGTAATTTAGAAAATCACTTCTAAACCATAAATCACCAGTGATTCCCCCTGTAATGGAATCTCCTGCGGCTTTACTTTCTCCTCCTGAATCTGACCCACCTGTGTCTCCACTCGAGTCTCCTCCACTTGAAGAACTACTTGATC
>CAYOOY010000028.1:3115-14788 GCA_964405725.1 uncultured Methanosarcinales archaeon
CTGTATCTCCGCCTGAGTCTCCTCCACTTGAAGAACTACTTGATCCTGTATCTCCGCCTGAGTCTCCTCCACTTGAAGAACTACTTGATCCTGTATCTCCCCCTGTGTCTCCACCGCTTGAAGAACTACTAGATCCTGTATCTGTTCCCCCTGTATCTCCGCCTGATGAACTACTTGAGCTTCCAGTTCCATCGTCTGTTCCACCGCTGCTACTTGAAGAGCTACTTGATCCTTCATCATCGCCTATATCTTCATAGTGACATTCACAGCCGTTAGATGTACAACTTGTTCCCTTCAAGCGCTGACCAGATTTGCTGCCACATTTGCTTTCGCAATCACCACATAATGCAGCACCGCTTTGAGATGTATCTTGTTTACATTGCCCGTCTTCACAATACGTTCCTTGTGGACAATACATCGCTGCACATTTTTGATCGCCGTGATCACCAAAGCCTTGACTCTTATCATAGTCTTCTTTACTAATACATTTACAGAATCCGCCATCACAGATATGAAGCTCATTATCTCTACAATCTTCTCTTTTTACTCCTTGGTCATCTTTTTTACGCTGATCATCCATCTTACGTTGAATCTTATCACATTTTCGCCAATCATCTCGACCTTCACCTGTGATCCCTGCATCTAAACATTCTTTAGGTGCATCGAGTTTGAAACGGATGGTATCACATTTTCGCCAATCACTTTGTCTCTCGCCTGTAAGTCCTGCATCGAGACATGCTTGAGGAACTTCGCTTTTGAACTGAATTGGTTTACATTTTTTCCATGCGTTTCTATCATTAGGATCTATGCCGGCATCTAAGCATTCTTTTGGTGCTTCCAATTTAAAGCGAATTGCATCACATTTTTTCCAGTCATCTCTATTACTTCCATCAATTCCTGCATCCAAGCATTCTTTTGGTGCATCAAGTTTAAAGCGAATGGCTTCACATTTTTTCCAATCATTTCTATTACTTCCATCTAATCCTGCATCTAAACATTCTTTTGGTGCGTCTAATCTAAATCTGATTAATTCACATTTCTTCCAATCACTTCTACCAGATCCATCCAATCCTGCATCTAAGCATTCTTTTGGTGCATCAAGCTTAAACATAACTTTTCCACATTCTTTGTGATCTGTCAACCCTGCCTCGATACACTCTTGAGGCGCATCTAATTTGAACATTATTGCTTCGCACTGTTTTCGCGCATCTCTCTCATTAGTGATATCAATTGTGCCATCTTCAAGCGCTTTTTGACATTCTGGTGGCGCGTGGAGTTTAAACATTATTTTTGTACATGCTACTCTTTCTGTTACGCCTGCGTCTTCACATTCTTTTGGTACATGTAATGAATGCTTTGATTCTCCATAGTCATCTTCAAGATCTTCTAAGACATCTTGCAAATAATCAGGTAACAACTCAATTGGATCATCGATTTCTTCCATATCCTCACATGCGTCTTTGTCGCCTGTTTGACACTTTGCAGCTAATGGTGCTATTACTTCACATTTTTCTGCAAATGATTTTACAGAAATCTCAGAACATTGACATTCTGCCGGGTTTTCAAAACACTGCGACATTGTAGCAAAAAACGCCTTTGCTTCTTCTTCTTGTTCAGCTGTTAGTTTTGTATCAAGATTTTTTCTCCAACTTGGAGCGTCATCTTGTGTTTTACAAATTCGCGCATATTCGTGTGGATCAAGTGACGCTAATTCTTGGCATAATGCCTGAATCTTTGAAGATACTTTAGCTGCTTTTGCAATTCTATCTTCTTGTTTTTCTTGCTTTTTTATTTGCCCTTTTACTTCTTTCCATTTATCGTCTGTAATATCTTTTTCTAAATTTTTGAAAATATCTTTTACTGCTTTACTGCTTTCACGAGCACGTTTTTCAATTTCTGGCGAAACTTCTTTCTCAAGAATTTCACTAAATTTTTCTGCTCGTTCAAGTGCTTCTTTTGCTTCTTCAACCTTTCCTTCAGCAACCATTTCTTGCACTTCACGAATTTTTTCTTCTTTATATTCAAGTGCTCGTTGGGGGTTATCGCCAACGAGGATATCTTCAATGATTCCTTCTGCAAAATAAAGGGGGTTATCTGGTGTTAAGCCAGCTGATTCTTCAAGCTTGGCATCAACAACGTCTTCATATAATTCTTTATCAGTTACTTCAGGAACTTTTCCTGTATCATCAAAGTCATCCTTTTTACTCACGTAATCATATCCTTTGCTATCTTCATTTCCTAATCTTGTATCATCATAGAAATCATTGTCATGTTTATCACCGGATTTATCGTCAAACCTCTTGTCATCAAAATCATGATCTCCCTTACATCCCTTTATACACATACTTCTTTTATCTTCTGTATCAAAATTTAACTTACATTTTTGAACGCATTCATCTAACGGAGCATCAATTGGGAATGGAACTGGGTTGTTGCTCACAGTAGAGATACATTTTCCCGTTTTCCCATCACAGAATTCGCCAGGAGCACATTGTACATTATCACATAAACTAGGTCCCACTATAGGTGGTGGCGGTCCAATATCATCGTTGACTTTTGCATCAACTACAGTTTTATCATCCAAATCTTTCCCACTATCACTTGTAAGATTATGAGAATCTGCTAGAACAAACATTGAAAGTAGCAGAGTAATAAACACTAGTAATACTATACCTTTTTTTTGCATGAGCGAGTTAAGAGTTTAAACTATATAAAATTGTTGCAGATTTGTGATACATTTAACGTTAATTCACTCTTCGTAGAAACTCATTTCACTTGTGTTCTCATCAACAAATGCGCCTGATTCATTTCGTACATATCTTTTTTTGACATGGTCTGGCATATTATCAATTGTTCCTTTTCCGGATAATCCTACTTGTGGCGTTTTTTTCAGATATTCTTCTGGAATTGGGTCAATTCCTTGTAGTCGTAATTGTGTCCACTTTTCAAAATCAATCCATGTATACCACCCATCTTCTTTTTTGTATTTTGTTTGTGCGAGCATTACAACGCGTGATGGGATATGTTCGGAGACAATTTCATAATTAGGTAAATGCTTTTTTAGCGCTTTACTAAATGAAACTATCTCCTCATGAAGTGGCATATTTTCTCGTGACAATCTTTCTTGGCTTGGTCCCACATGCATATATGCTTTTACTTCAATAAAATCAGCGTGCGAACGTGTAATTAATTCTGCGTACTTATCAAGCATGACATCATTCATTCCCTTGATTACTGTTAATCGAATACATGTTCGTGATTTTATTTGCGCTAAATAATCAAGTGATTTATTGAGACGCTCCCAGTAATCAGCGAAAAGAGGTTTGTCAACATCTTTAAGCATTTGTTTATTGGGTGCGTCAATTGAAATATATAATTGGGTAATTGGTGTCAGATTTTTCATCTGTTCTGGGTATTGACCATTTGTTACAAGAAAGGTAGAGATTCCCTCTTTATCAAATAAAGCGAGTGATTCATTTATTTTTGGATAAAATAATGGCTCACCTGTAAGTGAGAGTGCTACATGTTTTACATCTTGGCTTTGTGCATATGCAGATTTATTTGCTTTGTCTGATCCTTTAAATCCAATGAGTAATTGGTGATGTGCTTCTAATGATTCTGTATGAATCATGTCAGGATCATCAACGTCCCACTTCCATTCTTTTGAAACTGGTGCTTTGTATCCTCGCCAACAAAAAGTACATCTATTAGCGCATGAAATGGATGTTGTCATTTGCATGCATTGATTCGACATGATGCCGTAGAATTTAAGTTTGTAGCATCCACCTTGCCCTTTTATCATATTTTTTGTCCAACCGCATACTTTTACGGCGCTGTGATTACCAATTACTCTGTAATGCTGTTTTGTAAGTTCCAATTTCGCTTCTTTGGTGAGCATGCTATTGAATTTTGGTATTTTCTTTAAAAAAGTATGCTGTCATTTGAACAACAACTTATATTTCTACTTTGTAGTAGTGATTTAGGAGGAAACTTTAGAAAAAAATGGATACAGATCTGTTTTGGAATGTAGAATTGGCTCTGAAGATTCTGCTGATTGCACAAAGTGGGGAAATTATATTGGAAATGTCAAACATTAATGATCCTTGGAAGTATAAGATAACTACTCCAATCTATTTTGGTTCTAAAGATACATGGAGATTAGAACATCCGTGTGAAGCTAAGTTGCAAAATGTTCCTACCACGCATCGTGCTATAGTACAAAATCGATGCACTGAAGCTCAAGATGATGAAGATACTTCTGCTGATCTTGTTGAAGCAGGAAGAACTAAACTATCTTTGTTAGAGCAGAAAGCATTATCATCTCGATAATATTTTTCTTTTTTCTATTATCTACCAAAAACATTATAATACAAACTTATTCTTTACGTATATATGGTTCGCACAACTACAGGTAAGCATCCAAAGTACTTTGAAGCAATTTTACAGCTACGAGAATGTTCACAAGAGATAGTTACATTTGTTGAATCAGAAATGAAAAAATTACATCTTGGCATTTCACAAAAAAAGAGAAGTAAACATGGCATGGATTATTATTTGAGTGATACCAATTTAACTCAAAAATTAACTAAACGTTTGAATCAAAAATTTACTGGTCAACTTAAGGTCTCTGCTACTTTACACACACGAAAGAATAACAAAGATTTGTATCGAACTACATTTTGTTTTCGCGAAGCGCAATTTGGCAAAGATGATATTGTAACATTCAACGGTGATGAGTATGTTGTATTGTGGGTGAATAAGGATATCTTTTTACGTAATACTACAAGTGGCGAGAAAATTCATCTCAAATTAAAAGAAATGAAGAATATCAGGAAAGTGGAATAGTAAAATCCCTCATAAATTTTGCAGAACAATAAGACTTATAACCGCTTTCTATCCATTGTGTGTATGAAAAAATTCTTACTACTATTAGTTGTTATACTTCTTTTACTCCCCGGCGTGCTTGCAAAAGAATATCATCTTAAACTTTTAGCAGTTCAAGAAGGAAAAATTCTTACAGGAAGTGATGCTGATTTATATCTTGAATTAAAACCAGGATCTGGTCGAGTGTTTTTAGATACTAATCCTACTCCTAAATTAGATACACAAATATCTACACGTTTTGCAAAAGAAATTGCATGTAAACAATATGATTTACGATGTGAGAATTATGATTTTATTTTTACAATACAGGCGAGATCATCAATAATTGGTGGTCCATCTGCTGGGGCCGCAATTGCTGCATTAACGACAATTGCAATGCGTGATATGCCGTATCGTGAAGACATTACTATTACAGGAACAATTAATCCAGGTGGAATAGTTGGACCCGTTGGTGGCGTTCATGAAAAATTACAGGCGGCATCAAAAGCAGGTATTAGTAAAGTACTTGTTTCAAGTGGGGCTAAAGGAAATGCAACTTCAAAAGTATGGGGAAGAAAAACAAGTTTATTTGATTATGTTGGCATGAATGTAGTTGAAGTAGTTCATCTTGATGAAGTGTTATTTCATATTACAGGAGAGAATGTATCACAACCAATACTTGATCTGCAGCAGCCAATTGCATATACAACAATCATGAGTAATGTGAATGATATTTTATGTTCTCGCACAGGCGAATTATTTAAAGAAATATCTCATCAGAATATTGATCTCATTAATACTACTCGAATATCTATTAGAGATAAATTAGCTAAATCATATAATGCAACTAAAGCAAATGATTTATACAGCTCTGCAAGTTTTTGCTTTGGCGCAAACATTGAATTACGTGAAGTAATTTATCGTGATTATGGATTAAGCAAAGTGAATCATGAATTTGAACAAATCATGCGCGAAGCGTCAGCGGTGGGTCGTATGGTTAACGCGCAGCCACTTAATACCATTTCTGATCTGCAAGCAAAAATGATTGTTAAAGAGAGACTTGAAGATGTGCAAAGATCAGTTACTAATTATCATAAAGAAAAACATTTATGGTCTTTAAATCAAAGTATTAAAACATTAGGGTATGCAAAAGAGAGATTATTTACAGCGCGCGTTTGGACGCAATTTTTTGCAATGGAAGGTAAACAATTTGAAGTTGATGCGCAAACATTGAAGGCAAGTTGTGAAAGTAAAATTATGGAAGCACGGCAACGATATGAATATGTTGCATTATTTGTTCGATCTTCAATTCTTACATTTATTCGAGAAAAAATTGATTCTTCAACAGCAGCTCTTCATCGTAATGAATATGAATTATGTTTGATAACAGCAATCCAAGCTAAAGCCGATGCAAATGTTGTGCAAAGTAGTATTGGGCAAACAAATACGAGCATTCAAAAATATATTGATGCAAAAAAACGTGCGGCACAACGCGTTATTAGTAAAAATAGTAAGGAAGGTATATTTCCAATTCTTGGATATTCATACTTTCAATATGCGAATTCTCTTGAACCATATTCGGCATTATTGTATGTTGAGTATGCGCTTGAAATGAGCCAGATAGATATCTATTTTCAAAAACAGGACGTCTTTTCATGGAAAAAATTTATTCCCTCTTCACGTGAACGAATTTTCTTAGCAGAAGGATTTTTAATTGGCCTTCTCTTTTGCGTAATAATTTCTGCATTTAGAAAGAAAGTATAAAAACCCCGTGCAGAATGCCGAAACATCCTGCATAGGGAAAAAGAGGTGATAGATGTTTACATTTCTGTTGTATCTGGTCATATATAAATCTTTTGGCGTGTAAGTATTAAACAGTAACAAAAAACCAACTTTTTACACTATTGTTGTGACGAAATGTGGGTGTTTTTTGATGTGTTTATCAAGAAAATAGCCCCTGCAATTCAAGGGCTGTCGTCTGATTCATGATTCCAGATAAAATAAATTCATGAAGCTCTTCGCCTTTCAATTCTTTTGAGATTAGTAATTCATCAATTAGATCTCCTTTATATTCTATAGAAATCTTTTGTGAAAGATATATATTGCTCTCATCAAGTTTTGATGTGATACTTGCATGACGTGATGCAGCTTTATCATTTAATTTCATAAGGGCATACACTTTGCATGTATCTTCTACACATTCTGTTTGTGAGAAATTCGCACTCGTCACTTCACTATTTGTAAAAAATACTTCATCTCCTATTTTAATAACCAAAGGATCATTACTACAGCCTGTTAATAATATTGATAGTAATAAAAGTAATGCGACTATGTATTTCATGTGACTTTTATTTGTGATATCACTTAAATACTTTTCTTAAGAATGTTGTTGTAGATTTTTATATGAACATCCAAATCTTTAAATAATCCTCTGATTATGTTTCTACTGTGTTAATTACTATCTCTGGCAACCCTGGTAGCGGAAAATCAACTGTAGCTAAAATTCTTCAAAAAGAATTATCGCTTGAACGTGTCTATGCAGGATCAATTATGCGTGAAATGGCACGCGAGAAAGGACTTACATTGATGCAACTTGGTGAGTTATGTAAAGATGATCCTGCAATAGATAAGGAAATTGATAGAAAAACTGCAGAGGAAGCACATGAATTCATCGCTCAAGGAAAGGGAGTTATTGTAGAAGGTAGAGTACAATTTCATTTTTTACCTGAATCAATAAAAATATTCATTAAAGTTGACCCTCAAGAAGGGGCTAAAAGAATCTTTAAAGATTTACAGCACCAAGAATTAGCAGCTGCACGAAATGAAAAAGTTCCTGATACATTAGAAGAAATGCAAGAACTTGTAGCGTCTCGAGATGCACAAGATGCAGCTAGGTATATTAAATTCTATGGGATTGATCATCGTGATACATCCCAATTTGATTTTGTCGTTGATTCAACAGTGCCAACTGCAAAGGAAGTAGCTGAAATAGTACTTGATTATCTGGATGAAAGAAGCTAAGAAATTGAAATTTAATAAACTTTATATAGGGTAATAGGAGAATATTTCTATGACACTAATAACACCAAATTACCAGAGAGAATCTGATTTACTAGCTACTATAAAATCTACAGCAGAAGCGGCAGCAAGCCTCGGCTGGGAGACCACAAAACGTGCAATGGGAGCTACTCTACCAAGAGAGAAACGTAATCTTACAAATGATGCAAAATTGGCATATAGCGTACCTCTTCTTCACATCGCACAAGGAACGTTAATCGAATCATCTTCACCTAATTTTCAACGAGAGCTAGCCCTTACAACAGTTGGTGTTAATATCAATGTATTTGATTTATACCGGCGAGTTGGAGAATTAGACAAAGCAACAGAATTGGGAAAGCAAACATTAGATGACGCGGTTCGTTTGGCAGATACACCAACAACTCTTCGAGCTGGAAATTTTTTCACGTTAGTTAACAGCGCTAAAGCCTATGAACTCGTAAATGAAGGAAAATATACTCAAGCACTTAGTGCACATCATGCAATCGAAGAAACGTTTAGTAGTATGCCCTTTGATCAAGCGGAAGGAAAAAATGCAGTAATGCTTAATTCAAATAGGTCTGCTAATTATGTACAGATGGTTAGAGTTGCTAAAATGGGTGAACTTGATATAAATGTTGATCCTTTCTTAGAGAACGCATCACTATATGCTCTTGAATCCTCGGTACATCTATCTGAATTAAGTGAACAAGATCAAGCAAATTGGGTATCAAACATTGAATATAATTTAGGATTTGCTAACGAACATCAAGGTAACATGTCACAGGCAGTTGATCATTATAAAAAATCATTAGCTGCGAGCAATGAAAGTGCTTTTACAGCACAAAAAGCAGGAGTGCAAGTCTCTTTAGCTAATGCTCTTGCACAAAATTCTGCAACACTAGAGGAAGCGCGAGCTCATTATCAAGATGTACAAGATTTCTTATCGAAAGAAAGTTTTGGCATCTATGATGGACATTTGATGCCAACGGTTGATGCACTACGAGAAAGGCTCGGGTAAAGCTTATAAACTACTCCTAACAATCCATCCCTTATGGCAATAAGTAAAGGAGAATTTATTGAAATTGAATATACTGGTTCGTTAGAAGATGGAACAGTATTTGATACGACAAGCGCAAAAGTAGCCAAAGAATCAGGTCTTGGTGAACGTAATTTACACAACCCGGTTGTCTGTGTTGGTGAAGCGCAACTTCTTCCTGGACTTGACAAGGAACTTGAAGGTAAAGAACTCAATAAAGAATACTCAGTTACTCTTGAACCTGAAGCAGCATTTGGGAAACGAGATGTTAAAAAAATTAAAATCATTCCCTCTTCAACATTCAAGCAGCATGATATGAAGCCGCAGCAAGGGTTACGAATAAATGTTGATGGTGAAGAAGGCCTTGTTACGCGTGTTGCCGGTGGAAGAGTAATCGTTAATTTTAATCATCCACTTTCGGGACGAAAAATAATCTATACTTTTACTATTACTCGTAAAGTTGAAGATGCAAAAGAAAAAATTGCATCATTTTTAGCATGGAGTTTACGCATACCTGCAGACAAATTGCCAGTAACTGTTGAGGCCGATACTGCAAAAGTGACACTTCCTGGAAAAATACCAGATCAAATTCTTGACTTGTTTGCAAAAAAAATTGAAGAATTAACTAACGTAAAAGTTACATTTGATGTAGATCCAAATGCGCCAAAATCCGAGCATGTTCACGATGAAAATTGTACGCATGAATAATTTTATCTAACGAGTCAAAAAGAACAACATTTATATAATTGTTTTCTTATCCTAATTTGATGGGTGTTAAAAAGGGTTCGACGTGGTTAATTATTGCGGCTATATTTTTTGTGGCAATTACTATTTTTATATTCGTTCCAGTATTATTTTTAATCACCTCAGATATTCAAATTGGAAATGTTGCTCGTATTCCAATTGAAGGTGTCATAACATCAACCGGGGGATCCTATTTAGGGTCTGCAACTGTATCATCTGTTGATATTGTTAAATTTATTGAAGAGGCAAGTGAAGATTCTTCTATTAGTGTAATATTATTAGAAATTAATTCTCCTGGTGGCTCAGCAGTGGCATCTGATGAAATTGCAGCTGCAGTTAAAAAAACACAAAAACCTACTATTGCATTAATTAGAGAAGCAGGTGCTTCAGGCGGATATTGGATTGCAAGTGCAAGTGATCATATTGTTGCTAATAGAATGTCCATTACTGGAAGTATAGGTGTAATTTCATCTTATTTAGAATTTAGTGGACTATTCGAAGAGCACGGTGTAGGGTATGAACGGTTAATTGGCGGAAAATACAAAGATCTTGGAACACCCTTTAAGAAATTAAGTAGTGAAGAAAAATCAATCTTACAAAAGAAAATTGATACTATTCATGATTATTTTATTGAAGAAGTTGCATTGAACCGAAATCTGGACAAACAGCGTGTGAAAAATGTTGCAACGGGAGAATTTTATTTAGGTGTTGAAGCATTTAATTTGGGATTAGTCGATGAACTTGGCGATATTCATGCAGCCGAAGAGTATATGAAAAAAAAATATAGCATTGATGATGTTTCATATGTTACGTATCAAAAAAAGGGAACCTTTTTGGACGCATTTTCAGGAGTTATGAGTGAGGCGTTTTATTCAATGGGCCAAGGTATGAGTAGTAGTCTTAATAGTGATCTTTCAATTCAGGCACGATGAAATGGCAAAGTCTATTTTTTTTATGGGTTATAATTCTACTTAGTTTTGCGCATGCAACTACTGATTTGGATGTATTTGAATCTCTTGACAATAATGATGAAGTTCGCGTTATTGTTATGCTAAAAAGTGATGCATTAGATGAAGTGGATGAAACCCTGTTAGAGATAACCTCGCTTGATTCTCGAAAGGAAAAAGTAAAAGCACTCCAAGAAAAGGTAATTGAAGATTTGACTCCAAGCATAGGAATCGCATCAGGAAATTCAATTAAGATTGAGAGGAGATTCAATATTGTAAACGGATTTGTTGCTAACATTACAAAATCGGATGTGAACAAATTACAGCAAGATCCACGAGTAGCATTAGTGGAAGAGGAGAGATATTATTACATCCAACCAGAAGAGGGTGGCCAAAGTTCTATTCAAACTACAACAAGTGTCTCAACAATTGATGCAACAAGGGCGCGTCAAAAATATAATGTTACTGGCAAGAATATCACTGTTGCTGTTTTAGATACGGGTCTTGATTATTCACATGATGATTTAGGAAATTGTACAAGTATTGGCTCTGGTTGTAGAACAACAGGTGGTCATGATTACGCTAATGAAGATAATGATCCGAATGATGACCATGGTCATGGGTCACATGTTGCAGGCATCCTTGGTGCAAATGGAAGCGTTGTTGGAGTTGCCCCGGAAGTGAATTTTTTAGCATACAAAGTATGCGATTCAGGTGGTTCGTGTTCTAATATTGATATTATCCAAGGAGTTGATGCTGCAGTTGGAAATGCTACTCAAATCATGTCATTATCATTAGGAGGAGAAGTTGATCCTAATAATGGTCAGAGTGCACTTAGTTTATCTTTAAATGACGCGGTTGATCAGGGAATTGTAGTTGTTATTTCTGCTGGAAATAATGGGCCAAGTACTGGTAGTATTGCTTCGCCAGGAGATGCTCTTGATGTAATTACTGTTGGCAATTCAGATGATCAAGGTAATACAGATCCAAGTGATGATGCAATTGCATCAGGAAGTAGCTCTGGACCTAGCGCCTTTGGTAGAT
>CAYOOY010000029.1:0-14754 GCA_964405725.1 uncultured Methanosarcinales archaeon
TTTATACTTCTCTTCACTTTCAATGCCAAGCCATCTTGCACTTGCACCAGTAGCTACAATTAGTGTTTTAGTTTGAATTTCTTTTTTACTCATTAAATATAATGTATGGCCCTGTTCATTAGTTTCAATTTTTTCAACTATATCCATTTCAAAACGAGCACCAAAACGTATTGCCTGCTCTTTTGATTTTTGTACAAGTTCGGGGCCCTGAATCCCTTGCGCAAAACCAGGATAATTCTCAACATCTGTTGTGAGAGTCAACTGTCCACCATCTTGCGGTCCCGAAAGAACTAATGGTTGTAAATTAGCTCTTGCTGCATAGATTGCTGCAGTGCAACCAGAAATTCCTGATCCTAAAATAACGACATTTTCCATAATTATACCTCTACACAAACAATAGTACTATTGGTTATTACTATTTATTCAATAGCCAATAACTAAGTGCTCGAACACCACTACCAGTTGCGCCTTTAGCTGTGTAATCACCCGCATCTGTCCAATACGCAGATCCTGCGATATCCAAATGAGCCCATGCGGTCTTTTTTGTATCAACAAATTTACTCAAAAATACACCTGCTGTAATAGAACCTGCTCCAAAATTTCGGCCTTTAGGACAGATATTATTCAAATCACTAATACTTCCATCCATAGAATTTTGATACTCTTCAAAAAATGGTAGCTCCCAAATTTTATCACCGCTCTGCATACCAGCTTCTTGCAAGGCATTATTTAGTTCTGAATCAGGACCCATAACTGCCGCGGTAAACAATCCAAGTGCAACAACACAAGCACCAGTAAGGGTAGCCATATCGACCATTACGTTTGGTTTGTATCTATCTTGCGTGTACGCAAGTGCATCAGCAAGAACCAGTCTTCCTTCTGCATCAGTATTTCCAATTTCTATTGTTTTGCCATTGTACGCACGTACAATATCTCCTGGATGTTGCGCTGAAGAGCTAACCATGTTTTCACACAGGGCCAATACACCAACAATATTTTGTGAAATGCCAAGATCATTTGCGGCTTTAATTGTTCCAAGTGCCGCTGCAGATCCAGCCATATCAATTTTCATATCTTCCATATATCCAGTTGGTTTGATATTATATCCACCACTATCAAAAGTAATTCCTTTTCCAACAATGGCAACCCATGGTTCATTTGATTTTCCACCTCGGTATTCAACAAAAAGTAATTTGGGCGGTTTGTTACTTCCTGCATTTACGCCAAGTAATGCACCCATTCCCAATTTTTGTAATTGTGGCTTATTAAGAGTTTTTAATTTTATACGACTACTTGAAGAAGCTACTTTTTTAGCCATTTTCTCCATGTATACAGAGGTTGCAACACCACTTGGCTCATTGACTAAATCTTTTACAAAGTTGGCAGATTGAGCAATTATTTTTCCTTCGCCAAGGCCTTGAATAAATGATTTGTCCTTTTTATCCCATTGAATATGTACTTTAGAGAGTGGTTGTTTTTTCTCTTTCTTCTCCTTATCTAAATATTTTGTAAAGATATAATTGGCAAGAACTAATCCCTCTGAAGAGGCTCTTGCGACAAGCCGATTATTTTTGAGAACCTTATGTGCTTCTAAGGGAATAGTTGTCGTAAACGATTTTTGGTGAAGGGTTTTAGTTGTTTTCACACATTTACCTAAAATACGTCGTAAACGCTCAACACTCATTTCTTTTTTCTTTCCAAGACCTATAACTATGGCTCTAAAAAATCCAGTTTGTTTAGTGATATATATTTCACCAAAATTTTTTTTAAATGCTCCTGATTTAATTGCATTTTCAACATCTTGCGCAAGAGAACTTGGCATTTCAGAACGCCCCTCTTCCCACACACCAACACATAAAACATCATTACCTGTTAATTCCGATCCAACTGTTATTTTCATATCACACCTCATGAATACCGCTCAGATTTCACGGCATTTTTATCTGCACCTTTAGCAATCAATATATCTGTTGCTTCTTCTACCAGTTCTTTTAATCCGCAGATATAAAAAGTTTTGTCTTTACAATCATCGGGAAGGTGTTTTTGCACGTGTCCCGATTTTCCTTCCCAATCTTCACGGCTAAGAGTTGGCATATATGTAAAATTTGTATGCTCTTTAGCCAACTGCACAAATTCTTCATGTAAAAATAAACTTTCTTTGTAACGAACGCCAAATAATAGAACAAATTTTTTATCTGGCATTAATCCAACATGTTCTTTAATCATGCTATATAATGGAGCAACACCCGTGCCTGCTCCTAAAAACCAATATTCGCTATGGTCATCTTCTTTTTCAAATACAAAATGGCCAAGAGCTCCTTTAAAATTGAATTCATCGCCTATTTTTGCATTTTGCCAAATTTCACTCGCATACCCGTTTTCCACGATTTTAATGCATAAATCAATAACTACCCTTTTGGAAGGAGGGTTAAGAATTGAGTATGAGCGCGTTTTTATCTCGTCACCCTTTGGTATACGAATACTTACAAATTGACCAGATTTGAATGTAAAATCTTCAGGACATGAAAATGAAAGAATAACCACATCTTTTGTTAGTTCTTTGCGACTAACGACTTTTGCCATAAATGAATGAAATGCCATTATGATATACTTCTATGAACTCTTAATATAGTTTGTGGAAGTGATAAAATCAAAACGTTGAATTTATTTATTTTTTCGCCAGGTTGCAAGGAACGATTTTACTTTTCTATTTCCCTTTGGCTTAGCATTTGATCCTAAGGTGTAATATATTTTCTCAACACTATTTCCCCACGAAAAATCTCCTTTTTCTTCACGAATCTCATTAATTTCAAATTCATTGAGTGAAACTCCCTTGCGCAGATGATAATAAATACTACGTTGTGTTACTTGTACAAATACTTCATTATAGATTTTTGCTATATCATATCCATACCCTTGACCTAGATGATATACTATCTCTATGATATTTTGTCGAATGTGTGATTTTGGTGGTCTTCCACGTCCCATGAAGCTAAAATAACGAAAGAAATTTATAAAATTATGCTAATTACCTACCAATGTCAAAACCACGCATACCAAAATCTGAACAAAAAAAGATTGCCAAAGATCAAATTAATCATTTTTTCTCTTTAGCGTCACGTGAATTTCCTTTGCGTAAAGGTCTTGCAAATAGATATGTAACGCTTGCTCGTAAAATCGCAATGAAATATAAAGTACGTATGCCAAAAGAACACAAACGTAGGTATTGTAAGCATTGTTACAAATATCTTAAACCCGCAGTTAACAGTAGAACGCGGATCCAACATAATAAGGTAATAATCACGTGTTTTGAATGCACAAAAATCACACGAATTCCCCTAAATAAATAGAATCAAGTATGGATATAATTAAAAGTAAATTCGTAGAAGATCAAATAATAAAATTGGTATATCCTTTTCGCTCAAGTTGTTCTACATTATTTTTATTGGTTCTAATATATGTGTGCAGCCCTTGAGCACGTTCAAGATTTTCTTCATTTACACATACGTGCAAGCCTGGTTTCATTACAAAATCTTCAGTATCAGAAATATTAACGACAACGGTAATGTCTTTACCGGGATGTAAATTATGTTTTTGTAGCTGTGAGGATACATGATCAACTTCATGTGAATTAATTAATAATCCTGAAGAACGCTGTTGATTAAGGTGCTCTTGTATTACCCTCATTGTTTCACTAGCCCCAAATAAGGATGCTCGGTGAGGTGAATTAAAATGGAGAATCTTAGTGGTTTGGGCTTTATGTGGCTCTTGCTCAATTGCATCAAAATAAAAAGAGTCTGCAAATTTCCAATGTAATTTTGTTCCTGGCTCACAAGACGAAACCATGCGCGAGAGTGCAAGCATTTCATGATCAGTAAGGGCTTGGCCAACTGCCGTACTAAAATAGGAGATTGACTGATTTTCAATGTGAAATTCTTCGTTCTTGCAAGAAATTATTGTTTTATGTGTTCCTTTTAGAATGGTCCCCTCACAAGTTGAATCAATCTTTTCCTCTACTTCCACAACAGGTGTGGCAATTTGTTTTCCTCTTACAATAGCAAGCAAATTTCGTGCAGTAAATTGAAGTGCCCAACATGACCTGACTGCCGCAATTAATTCTGTAGCATTGGATGCGACAAATTGATGAGTAGCATAGGATACAACAACAGGTATATGTGCAACATCTATTAATGAATTGTTTAGTAATTCATAATGAAGAACAATATCTTCTTGCAAACGAGGTAATAAGGGCCTAGTGAGTATTTTAGAACGAAGACTTTGTGCTGCATGTTGTATAGATGAAATCTTATTCTTATCAATCGTTGCGAGGATTGTATCGATATCTTCAGCAATACCACTATGTTCCGTGAAATCTTTGTATGATTTTGGAGTTATACAAAACCATCTAGGAACAGATAATCCAAGCTGTTTTAATGGATGATGTCTTGCAACATATGACATAAATAGAAGTAATGAAAACACCTATTTAAGAATTACTCTTCATCTAGGTCTTCGCCAAAATCTTCAGTATCTTCAATGTGTGGGCCAGGGTCCTCTTCTTCTTGTTTTAGATCATCAACTAAGACTTGGGTAAATTTAGATTTTCTCACCGGCTTTTCCAATTTCTCAACTAGTTCAGCAAATCCTACTTTTTCAAGAACTTTTGTGATTTTAATGCGAACAAAATCTCCTTTTTTAACGCCAGGAACAAATAAGACAAATCCTTTTACCCGAACGATACCATCGCCTTTACCACCAACTGCATTAACCCAAACATCGTGTGTTTCTCCAGCACTTACAGGTACTTCAACCATTACATAAACCCCCTAAATAGTATGTTACTCATTCTAAGAAAAAGAAATGTGTTGTATTCGTATTAATCATATCTTAATTAAATTTTAGGATTATATCTATTTAAATCTTTTGGATATTTTTGTATTTGGTTAGCTTAGCAGCGCCCTTTCTCCCGAAAAGAAGTCTATTGTATACTATACTAAATAAACATGTTTTAACTAAAGAAATTCTTTTAAAGTTGCCATCATCTTAATTTTATGAGATTTTTATGAATACTGAATTGGAAAAACGTGTAAGATCATTATTAAAGCAGATGGAAGGATTTCCTCTAATTAGTCCGTACGGTGTCTGCCCGCATCAGGAATTAAAACTTTTAATGGATGAAGACGTTCTACCAAAGGGAAATTCCTTTGAAGTAGAAGATATTGAATCAAGCACACTTAATTTACGTAATTCAGATGAAATTTGGGAAATTGGAGTCATGCGAAAACCAGGACCAAGCTATACTGTTAGAAGAATGCTTCAAGAACAAAAAGCGAGAAAAATACCTGTCGGTGATGGAGCAATATTGCAACGAAATCACACATATGTCATAAAAACGCAAGGAGAAATTGATTTTAAAAAATATGCTGATAATCCTCATTTGCTAGATCATCTCCTATCATACCCAAGACCTGAATCATTACAAGGTGTTATTGAACCTAAAAGCAGTTCAGGAAGAATATTTCTTGATATTAGAGGGATTGTTGATTATTCAGATGAATATAATATTATTCCTCAAAATTACAAGGGAGAAATATATTTATTTGTAACTCCTCTTGTAAATCCGTGTGTTGTTTCCTCTGGCGATTCATTAGCGCAATTAATTACAGGAACTGATTTAACACCAATTTCGGGAAACGTCATTGAAAATATTCACAACCAAGAATGGCCACTATTCTGGGAAGATCACATACCTGTGCCAAAATTAACTATTCGCCATAATCAAGTATTTGTAAAACCTGAACTTGGTCCAAAAGATGGGGGAGATCACGTAGCTTTGCGAATGGTGCAACATTACAGTAAAAAACCCATTGTAATTGGAAAAGGAGCCGGAACACATTCTGCAAAAGAATTTTATGAGCGAGTACATTTGGGAACGGATTCAAATTTATATGGAAGATTTCAAGAAAGTTTACTTGTTCTAACTACTCCTGCAGTGAGTGTTCCTCCCTATTTATTGATGAGAATGATACAACTTCCAGCAAATCAAGGTAAAGTATCTACTCATGAAGCTGGATTAATTAATGCAGGAGATGGGTTTGGTGGATTAGAATCACAAAATGGATCCCATATGTTATGTGAAATTACGGTTGATGAACGATCGGGAACTATGTGGACCCCTAATACAGATATTACTAGTTTTCAACTCTATAGATTACGAAGACCTTCTGATTACCTCTATCAAGGGAAAAACTACAAGCAACAAGAACAGCGAACAATCAGGTTGCCCAAAATATTTACCAATGATTTGTAATAATGTGACTCAAAATGAATACGTATTGTGTATGTTCTGCTCTTCAAACAATTCTTTCGAACTATGATATTAATATATCACAATTTGAAATTGCACGCAACTTAACACAATCACGTAATGGGTTTCGTGCTGATGATGAGAAGATTGTAACATATCTGCAATCACACAATCTTAAGTACATTTTTTATTGGGAAGATCAAACTCCTTTTAATGAACGCGATGCGGTTTTAGAAGAGATGAATATTCATAATGGAATTATAGGGGTTGATACACATGCATATGTATTACAACAATTTCAATACCCTATGGTAGAAATGAGCGATGAGACAAATTGTGTTAGTAAAACACTCTATGAACTTGTGGCAGATATGCAAGATACAAATGGTTTTTTTGCCATAATTAAAAGATAACATAAAATTATATTTTCAAGAATACTCGTATTTATAAAAATCGATATATGATCTCAATTCCATGGTGCAACAATATTTAGATCACGCTCACGAAATTCTAACATCTCCTCGAACTAATTTTAAAAGAGGAAGTAAAGGTTCTGGACTTGTTTCATTATTTGGTTCTCAAAACGAGTATGATTTACGAGAAGGATTCCCCTTACTTACGACAAAGAAAATGTACCATGAAGGAATTATTCATGAATTAATTTGGTTTATGAAGGGCGAGACCAACATTAAATATTTAGAGGATAATGGCATAAAAATTTGGAGACGAGATGCATTTCAACATAATTTGCCAGGAATGATTAAAGAGGGAATATTTCAAGAGGGTATGAAAAAATATTCTACTTCATGGGAGAGTGCGTTGCAAGAATATGGTCAACGAATTATAGAAGATAAAGAATTCGCACAGCGATTTGCAGATGCTGGCCCAATTTATGGAAAACAATGGCGCGCATGGGAAACGTTCGATCCAAATTTGGGAAAAATTGTAAAAGTAGATCAATTACAAAATATGATTAACGGTTTGAAAAAAAAACCAACTGGGAAAAAACATATTGTAAGCGCGTGGCAACCAGGAGATGTTCCAAGAATGTCTCTTCCCCCATGCCACGTAATGTTTCAAGCAACATCAGATGGAGATGGAAATCTTGAAGTTCAGTTATATCAACGAAGTTGTGATGAATTTTTAGGTGTGCCGTATAATATTGCAAGTTACGCTCTTCTTACTAAAATTATTGCGCAAGAGGTGGGTATGAAACCAAAAACATTTATTCATTCTTTTGGTGATGCTCATTTTTATTCTGGTTTAGCAAAACGAGGAGAATGGTATCAAGAACATTTTGAAGAATTACAAAGTAGAGTAAGAGATGTATCTGAAAGATCAGGATACTTAGAAGTGTTAGATTGGATAAGTACAAATGTACCAAAGGATAAAAGTGAAAAGAAATACGATCACGTAACAGCAATTTTAAGGCAGTTATCAAGAGAACCAAAACAAATGCCACATATTGAAATTAGTAATAAGCCTTTTGAAGAATTAACAATTGATGATTTTGTTATTGGTGGATATACGCCAGCTAAACCAATTAGAAGAGAAATGGCTGTATAAAATAAGAAAAAAAATTAAATATCTCGAAGACCTCCTTCTTCAACATAGAAACATGCCTCCCCATCGGCAAGATTTGGTGCATCTATTAATTTTGCAACACGACTTCCTTTCTTACCTTTTCTGAGGTAAATTCTAAATGTTGATGCATGCGCAACAATATGTCCACCAATCGAAGCGGTTGGATCACCAAAGAATTGATCTGGTTTCGCCATTACTTGATTTGTTACATATACACATACATTATATGATCCTGCAAGTTTTCCTAAAGCATGCATATGCCGATTAAGTTTTTGCTGTCGCTCAGCAAGCGTTCCGCGCCCAATAAATTCTGCTCTAAAATGGGCAGTTAAACTATCAACGACAACCAACTTAATATTTTTACCCTGCTTAGTTATTAATGATTCAACTTGTTCTGCAAGTAACATTTGATGATCTGAGTTATATGCACGTGCCACCATTATTCTACTTAGAATTTCTTCTGAATCTACTTCTGAGCTCTCACAAAACTGAACTATTCGCTCAGGTCGAAACGTATTTTCTGTATCAATATAGACCATTTGTGCTGTAGGATCAGCTTTTAACATACTAACGGCCAAAATATGACCTACTTGTGTTTTACCAGAACCAAATTCGCCAAAGCATTCAGTAATTGCGCCACTTTCAAATCCGCCAGCCATGAGGTTATCAAAATTTTCAGACCCAGTTGATATACGAATTACTTCTTGTCTCTTTTGCATAATCTGTGATCCAGTCACAAAACCCATACTCATACTTTCTCGTGCACCATTAATCATTTTTCGTGCAACAGCTTCAGAAACACCAGCACTATCACATAATTGCCCAATACTTGCAACTGCAACAGACATCATATCATGATATCCCGCACTTTCTAATTTTTCAGCTGTAGCAGCGCCTACACCAGGTAGATCAATTACGCTTGGTTTAGCATCTGCAGTTAATTCATTATTTTCCATTGTTAATTCGATTTCCATGTTTATCACCTTTTTATTATTTATGCTAATACCAAGTACTCGTATGCTTTTCTAAGAGCAAGTTCTGCACGTGGTAGATCATTTAATCTAAACGAACTTGTCGTTTGCCAATTACCTTCTTTATCTTGGTAATTTCGCTCCAAAGAAATAGTCCGATACTCTGTTTCCATTCCTTGCTGGTTGACTCCTTTATTGAGCCATACTGCTGCAGATACTGCGCCTGCACGGAACTTCTTTTCGGGTGCGTTCGTTGTTACTTCTGTTTTATTTTGTGTAGCTTGCTCTACTATTGTTTGTGTCATGTTAAGACCTCTTGCTTTCGCGTTTTATTTCAACCGGCATATCCCGGCGAGGATACTACTATGACAGGCGTTGTCATTTATAACCATTGTCCGCACTTGACCAGTGACCAGTGCGACATTTGGATCACAGAATTCTTGACTGGTAGTTTAGAATTATCTTGTTATGAGGCATAAATATTCACACTTCAGCCCTTGTACCTTCAATATTTCCCAACATACAGATAACGAGTGTTAAGTTTAATTCAAAAAAACTAATAAGTATTTAGATTATCATAAATAATGTTACTAATAGAATCAAGTCCATCCATCCCAATTATCTTCACTTCACCACGAGATGATATCACACCAGAATAATCAGCACAACCATACAATACAACATTTCCATCAACTTCAACATCAAGCCTAGGACCATACGTACATCCCCACAAACAACCAGTTTGTACTATTTCAACTTTATCTTGCAAGTTATTATCACTAACAACACGCGTCAACTCTTCAACCAACTCTTTGGGGCCATATTCTTTACCATTAACAACAACAGATCTTTTTGGACAAGTGTACGTTGATGTGCTATTTCCATTAACATCAATTAATATCTTCATAGTATCTTCACCACAATTACCATTACCAACACTAAGAATATAAAACCTTCTGTAAACCCTCCTACTCTTATTGGTCCGCGTAAGCTAAACTTAGAAAAAGGATAAAATACTTTCAGCCCACCAAGAGTTATTCCATCACCAATTACATGTGCCGTATATCCTAGAAACAATCCCCATGCATAATAATTATGCCACATAGAACTTATGATCAAAAATAACACGCCATGAAACGCCAAAGAATGAAATAGGCCCCTGTGTTTAGCAAATATACTTACTAAAATACCAATAATACCACTCCAACGATTTATCTTACTATTAGCAGAATCAATATCAGGCAATATTGAGCCAAGTAACACTAAAAAAAAGAATAAGATTTTATTACCGCCACCAAACGCTTCACCAATTGTTAAATATAATACAATTCCAATTAAAATATGGGTGTGAAATAACATTCAAATATGTATTTACTCTTTATTTGCAAGTTCTTTTTCAGGATCAGCTTTCTCAACAATTTGTGCTACAAATTCCAACCTATCAAACATATCATTTCGCTGAACTCTTCCAAGAAGTCTATATTGTTCACCTAAAAGATCTGTTTTAACATCTTCAAATTGAGCAGGATTTTCTTTATACGCTGCCATTTCATCCGCAGACTTTGAAGCTAAATGATGAACTTGATTCTTCCAGAATACTACTCTAATATTTCCTGTTCCATCATCAATAACTGCATTCATAACATATGAAAGAGCAGGTGTAACATTTTCGCCTGGTTGAATACGTTTTCCAGTTTCGGGATGTACTTCAAAAAATCGTGGATCAAATACCTGTACAATTGTTCCCACAATTTCAGCATTCGTATCTTCAGGTTGCAAGGCATGTATTTCTTTACGTGAATATTCATTTCCTCGACGAACAGAGTTAACCTCAACACCTTCAGGATTAATTTCAATTGAACCGCGTGATCCTAAATGGATTTCTTTACGGCCATCATTATCACGAACATAACCATCAACAATTTTGATAATGGTATCTTCAGCAACGGATGTTAAACCATCAACCTGATCATTCCAAAAAACAGCTCTCATACTTCCCGTTTCATCACCAATCATTAATGATTGTACTTTACCTGATCTATCATTTTTTGAAAATTCACGCATTTCATATACACGCACTACTTTACCTGTAAGTGTAACATTTTTCATACCAGAATAAATTTCTTTTATTTTGAGAACTTTACCTTTTGGATCTTCAAAAACAATTCCTAATTCGTTTGCAATGATATGAGCAGCTCCTTCTTCACTAATAAGGCCAGAGAGTTCATTTATCTTTGCTTTAATTTTTTCTTCAAGTGCCAAAGAATCTATATTTCCCGAGGCAATGATTTTTTCTTTTAATTCAGCAATTGGAATCTTAAACATACAATAATACCTAAAATCAGAATTTATAAGGTTTTGTATGTTCAAAACAACAACCTACGAAAAATCAAGTGCAAACCTATATTCTACTGGCCGTTTTTTGGCAATCTGCAAGCTTGAAGGAAAAAACAATTCTTGACCAAGCACACAAAATGGCACTTTTCCATCTTGCGAATCGTATTTCTCTTCTGTACATGAAGAAAATTTCCAGGAATTTAAAGTAGCATTAGTTAAGCATGATTCAAGCAAAGTTGAATTGCCACACAAACTTACTAATCGCTTCGCTTCAACAACTAGTGCAACATATTCTGTTATATCGTATGGAACATCAACTGCAAAATCAGTACTATATGTATAATAGGCAGAAGGCGCATTGATTGTAACCTTTTTGCCGGATCCAACTAATGTTCCTTTGGCCCACTTAACATCGCTATACTTGTACTTTTCATTTATTATCTTTTCAGAGAAGGCACCAATAGTATTGTTGGCGAGAGGTGCACACCATTGATCTTTGGTATTCCACATACTAAATGTCTTCATCCCCCCACATGCAGATTTTTCTGCAAACCCACCATTTTGGGCACTACGCCAGATTGCTTTAATTGCGCCATTATGAATATTAATATCTCTTTCAAGTAAATCTTTTTCAGCTGGAAGATACGCGTTCTTAATGAAATCAAAATGCCATTGTCCTTTAGGAGCTGCATCAAGAGTAATAGTTTTACTCCCAACTGCCCAAAAGAATGCAAGTGCCACTAACGCACCAAAAAATATACCAAAAAAAAGTACCATTCCTTTTCTCTGAGAAAAAATCATCCAATGCTCCTCTCATAACATTTATGGGTTAATTCATTCCAATCACAAAATTTGCCCGTAGGGTTAGCATAACATTCTTTTTGTGTAGTAAAATCAAAACAATTCTCTATGGTTTTTCCTTTAATACGTTTGCTATGTTTAAACGCATCATCAAAATTATGAAATTGCCTTCCTTCAACCAGTTGTATGCGTTGAGCAGGAAATGTTTCTTGCTTTTCTTGAATTGCAAGAGTGTTAGATTTAGCAAATTCAATTGAATTATCTCCAGCACCAAGCATCCAAATACTCATAATTAAGAGAATGAAAAAGGCAGTAAATACAGTGAACCAAAAATCGAATGCATCGTCCAGAAACCCTTTTTTATCCCACATTATCTAAACTTCTCCTGTATGTAAATAAACAAATTATCTTCATACATAGTACCATTTGCTAAAACAACCACCGGTTTAACAACTGTTTTTTGAATTGTGCCATCATAAAATTCTGTTGTTCGAATACTTTTCTTTGATTTGTCCAAATCAAGTTTAAAATTAAAATATTTTTTATCCTTGCGAGGGTAGCAGTGAAGTAAACGCTCATTCGTAAACTTTGAAAGATCAAATTCGCTCAATCGAGGCTCATCACCACCAAAACACCACGAAGTGAAGCGCAATGAAATTAACTCAGCAGGCAATTCAGGAGGAATATGTTGCATTTTTGATTTATACGCGCCCAAAAGTGCAACAAAGCCAAACACCACCATTGTTAACACAACTGAGATAACCATCCAATAAATCTGTTTTTTTGCAGCAGCGAATTGGCCTTTTTCATTCACACGACTTCACCTCAATTTTTTGCCCTTTCTTAACTAGACATAGTACTTTTGGTGCATCAATTTGTCCACTAAGTTCTATTCCATCAGGAACAACAACTGTTCTTTGTTCAATTGAAATCTGTGATTTAATGGCACGAACTTCAACACCATCTACACTTAATTTATACGAAAATGTCTCTCCCAATCTAGCAAACGGATATATCGCTTGCGCATCGCCAGGAGCTGCTACAAGTGTGTGCACCATCATTGCCAAATCATCAGCAATGCGAGATTGTGACGCGGCCTCAGATGAGCCAAATTTTTGTGCAACTTGAAGTAAAATAGTAATAATAACAATTGCAACCATCAATTCAAAAATAAGCATTAAGATGCTACTTGCTTTTTTGTTTGACCGCATCATATTCACCCAAATTATCTAAATGTTCAAAAATAATACTAATGTCTCCTTTTTTTGCTCCTTTACAATATTCCATTCCTTCTTTACACTTAATTACGCGAACATTTTGCCTTCGCGGCAAGACCGATTGAAATATACCCTTTTTACCGCGATCAATAAGCTTTCCAGTTGTAGCAGTGTAAGAAACACCGGGCGTTAATTCGCATTGAAGATTACTACATTTGCGATTATCTTCATCTTCATATTCTTTACAAATACAATAACACGTTTTTGTTTCACATTTTGATGAATGTGTAAATGGCACCGTAACACCATTTTTACTTACTGTTAACCCTCTGCTTTTATCAGTAAGAGGATACACATAGGTTCCTTCATCTTGTATGAAAACCATATTATCTTTAAACCCAGCTTCTTTATCATTAACAGTATTAATCATTTTAGTGAATTGTAGAAAATTTTCTTCTGCTTGCGCGCTTAAGCGAAATAACGAAGATGCCTTGGCGCACGTAGGAATAAATATTATTAAAGCAAGAACAGTTACAACCAACATTCTTAGTACCAATACACTTGCACGTTTATTCATCCTAATATAATATCGCATTTACGTTTGCAATCATCTCCTTTTGTATCACACGTTTGTTCAACATTGCTTGTAGAACGTAAGGTAAAACATGTTGATCTATCTTTATTACGTTGCTCAGCAGTTGTTCCTTTTGGACATCCATTAAATGTATAGTCTGGATGCTTGTTATCTCCCTGCGCAATACAGGGACATTTGTCAATTAAACTACCAACACCATCTTTATCACAATCAGTATTATCAATGAGATCTTTAGGTGAACTATCACTAAATAATGGAAAAATAACAAATCCAATTACGGCTACTGCAACAATAACTAATACTATCTTTCCAAGCATACCAACATTCATTTGTCCTTTTATGTTATTCATGCAAAACCATCTCCTGCTATATCTTTAACCAAACATCCACCATAGTCTACTCCTGCAAGCGAATCAAGTACGATCACGCTGTTTTTACGATCGTCTCCACCATACAAATCGTCTCGCGCTTTTGCCATAATATCTTCAGCAACAGTTGAGAGGTACATTCCTCCTGATGCAACTGAGACTCCAGCGATAAGAATTCCACCAACAATACAAAAACCGGACACAATACAAGCAGCACCTACAATTGCCCCTCCAACATACGCAATAGGTGCAAACAAATTCCAATTACTTTTCTCAGCGTTTTTCGCTAAAAACATAACGCCATAGCCTGACCCATCTTTAATTTGTTTTTCAAGTATAGCAATTTTTCCTTGCCCACCTGATTTTTGGATATATTCCAAAAAATTTATTTTTTGATTTGGAACTTTATTATCGCGTAAATATTCAAACATTTCTAAAGATGTAATTGGTTTTTTCTTTAGTTGATCTGATTTTATTGATGACGAATAACACATAAAGCAGGCGTTATTATTAGTTAATGCAAGAACTTTTCCTGCAGAGGAAGTGGAGGAATCAACGATCTCATCAAATTTTC
>CAYOOY010000030.1:0-14710 GCA_964405725.1 uncultured Methanosarcinales archaeon
GCAAGATTATGCTTTTGAATTAATCAACATGGCAGACATTGCGGGTAAAAGTAAAAATACATTAGCTCGATTAAAGGGGCGCGTTATTGGAAAGGGTGGTAAAGCACGTGAAGAAATTGAGCGTCTAAGTGATACTAATATTGTTGTTTATGGTAAAACAATTGGCATTATTGGTGAGCAGCAACAAGTAACAATTTCAAGGCAGGCAGTTGCTATGCTATTGCAAGGAAGTATGCACAAAACAGTCTATAATTTTCTAGAAAAGAAGAAGAAGGAAATGTTATTTGGGTAATTATAGCACGTATGGATTCTTTGAAACAGATTAACGAACTTTCTTTCGATTTTCACTAATATGTCCTGCACGTCTACGTTTACGACAATCGGATTTTTGAACAGATTTCTCTCGTTTTATTTTGTAATGATTAATATTATCATCTGTTGGTTCATATAAACAAATTGGCACGGGAGAAGGGTATGAAAAACCCAAATTTTGTGTAAAATCACAAACATATATTTGTTCTCCCACCCTGAAATTTTGCCACGCATGTCTCCCAAAACATCCAAAATTTCCTTTTTTTAATTTTGAAATGATTCCTGCGGATTGCAGCATCATTTGACATTTCACTGCAATTTGGCGACATACCATCGCGTGTTTTCCGTCATCATCTTGATAGAACGAAGCAACTACGGAATGTGCTTCATTACGCTCTATTTGCTGAACAAAAGAATCATCAAATTTTGTTGTTTTGTGAATATATCTATTTATTTTTCTTAGTACATCCATTGTTCCTTCTAATTCATATAGTTTTGGTCCTGCTTCAACAGCATAAGATTTAGCAACTATTAAGTCTGTAACAAGGTCTGATTTACGAAACCTGAATTTTGCTCTACCATTTCGATTATCATCACCATTTGATCCAAGATCTGTATACCCATCCATTAAATAATGCGGAATACCTGTATAAACTTTATCTCCAGTTGAAGAATAAATAATGTCATCAGTAATTATTTCTAAATCTACAGCTTCTTTAATCATCTGATGCCTCACTTTTGGCATGACGCATGCTGCATCAATTGCATCATTAATTTGGCGAATTGATTTGAATGGATGTTCTTCAAACTGCTGTAGATATACCACACTATCATTAATGGATAAATTAGGATTCATTATACTATCTCCTTCAAAATCTAAGCATCTATGAACCAAATTGATATCCTGAGTGACTGGAACTTTTGCAAGAATCTGCTGAATTGGAGTTAATTTGTATGATTTGTATCTCATTAATATTTTTTTGAATGAGTACTTTAAAAGGTTTATTGTAGGAATTTGAAAAAGATTCTCACCAAAATCCTTATAAAGCACCCATTTTTCTTCCCATTGAATGGTTAAACGATCAGCTGAAGAACTCGCTAAAAATCAACGAGAAATTTCTATAGCAGAATTCTTTGAAAAAAATAGACATTTGCTTGGATTTGATAATCCTCGACGTGCATTGATGACCGCAGTAAAAGAAGCAGTTGATAATGCACTTGATGTCTGTGAAGAAGCACGAATCTTGCCTGAAGTAAGTGTTGAATTAATTGAGCTTTCAGATACTCGGTTTCGCGTTATTATTGAAGATAATGGCCCAGGAATCATTGCAACTCAAATTCCAAAGATATTTGCAAAGCTCTTGTATGGCTCAAAGTTTCATAAATTAGCTAAAACAAGAGGACAGCAAGGTATTGGAATATCGGCTGCAGTCTTATATGGGCAATTAACCACTGGTAAACCAGCAGCCATTACATCAAAAACAGCGAAGGGTAACAAAGCGACTTTTATGAAACTTAAAATTGATTCTCAAACAAACAAACCTAAAATTGTAACACAAGAGGAAATTGATTGGGATGAAAAAGATCATGGGACAAGGGTAGAGATTGATATGGAAGGAAGTTATCAAAAAGGACGCCAAAGTGTTGATGAATATATCAAACAAACAGCAATTGTTAACCCACATGCAACGTTAATTTATACTGATCCCAATGCTGAACAAATAATTTTAGCAAGAGCAGCTGAACATTTGCCGCCTGAAACACGCGAGATAAGACCTCACCCATACGGAGTTGAATTAGGCTACTTAATGAAAATGTTGCTAAATACGAAGGCAAAATCGTTGCAGCAGTTTTTAACAACTGAATTTGAGAGAGTAGGAGCTGGTACTGCTAAAAACATTTGTCAAAATGCTTCGCTTCTGCCACAGATGCGAGTGAGACAAGTTAATCGTGAAATTGCTGAAAGCCTACTTAAGGGAATTCAAAAAACCAAAATAATTTCTCCTCCAACTGATTGTATATCACCAATTACCGCTGAACTTTTAGAACGCGGTTTGAGAAAAGAAATTAATGCTGAATATTACTGCTCTACAACCAGGCCTCCAGCTGTATATCGAGGAAATCCATTTATTATTGAAGCAGCTTTGGCATATGGTGGAGATTTACAAGGAGATAAATCTATTCGTCTAATGCGTTTTGCGAATCGCGTTCCACTTTTATATCAACAAGGAGCATGTGCCATAAGTAAAGCAATCCAAAACACAGCATGGCGTAATTATGGGTTGCAACAAAGTAGAAATTCATTTCCAGTAGGACCATGCACTGTTGTTGTACACATGTCTTCTGTATGGGTCCCATTTACGTCCGAGAGTAAAGAAGCGCTTGCTCATTATGAGGATATTATGAAAGAGATTAAGTTAGCATTACAAGAAGTGGGGCGAAAATTAGCATCGTTTGTTAAGAAAAAAAGAAGAATAAAAGATGAATCAAAAAAGAGAAGTTATATTGAAAAATACATCCCACATGTCGCAGAGGCTTTGCAAGAGATTATGGTTTTTGATGATATTAAAAAGAAACAAATTGAGGATCATTTATGTGATATATTAGAACATGTTCGTGGAGAGCTTGAAGAAATAAAAGTAGATAATCCAGATTATGATCCTGAGATCGCTGCAATTGGACGAGATAATACAAAAAAGGAAGTCAAAGAAGAACCTGAAGATGATAAGAAAGACGAGAAAAAGGGACCAGGAACTCAGACAACATTAAATTAAACAATGGCAAAAAAAGAAAACGTTACGCAAAAAATTCAAAACATTGCAAAGAATGTGTACAATACTATTCATAAACGTAAGAATCCGGAATTGGAGTCTCCAATTAGGTCTTTAAGTAATGTTAGTTATAATGAGAAAGAAGGGTTCTTTAAAATATTAGGAAGAACTAAAACAAGAACGCTTACAGCAAATACAATCAAAACATTTGCCCAAACTCTTCGTATGATGGCGCTATCAAAAGAGCTGGTCACCAGCAAAGACATCGCAACAAAAAGAGAAGCGTATTATGTAAGTAAAAATTGGGGAGATGCTCGATTTAAAGAGCAACCTGAATCAGATAGTGTCATGGATGATATTGAAGCTATGATGCGAGTTAATAGAGAGCAAATTGGGTTTATCCCTGAAGAAAAAGGGGGAGCGGTTGCGGGTGAATTAATTGTAATAGATAAGGATTCAGAAACGGGCAAAGATTTGAATATTGATTGTACGAAATTTGGCTCAGGTGCGTATTCAGTTCCAAGTTCAGTAGAACATTTACGATTTAAAACAAAAGCAAAGTTTGTGTTAGCAATTGAAACTTCAGGTATGTTTGAAAGACTTAACAAACATAAATATTGGAGAAAAGCAAATTGTATTCTAATTTCTATGGGTGGAGTGCCTACACGTGCGTGTCGAAGATTTATTCGAAAGTTGGCCGATGAGCAAAAAATTCCAGTATATGTCTTTACAGATGGTGACCCCTACGGATTTGGCTCTATTTATAGGACTCTTAAAGTTGGCTCCGGAAACGCAGCGCACATAAATGAGTTCTTTTGTGTACCTCAAGCAAAATTTATTGGCATCACACCAGAAGACATTGAAGAATACGAACTTCCAACACATCCATTAAAAGATGTTGATTTGAAGAAAATTAAAGATTTGATTAAAAACGATCCTTTTATACAACATCATAAACCATGGCAAAAAGCATTATTGAAAATGGCTAAAATGAAAGTACGTGCAGAGCAACAGGCGTTAGCTAAACATGGGTTGAATTATGTTGTAACTACATATTTGCCTCAAAAAATTAAGAATCCAAAGAAGTGGTTGCCATAAATATTATAAAGACAATCTTATTCTGGTAAGACAGGTGGTGTTATATGAGTATCAAATCTGATGTAGAAAAATTAAGTACAACTGATTACCTTACTCCTGGCTATGTTGCTGAGTTGCACAAGGATGTAACAAAAAGTGGGAACACAGAATATTATCAATTCTTTGTTTTGAAAACTAGACGTAACACATACAAATTTCAATGGGATAAGCATAATAGCCCAAAATTACCTGATGAGGACCTAAAACTTGAAATTGCAAAAAAGATTCGAGAAGATTTCAAAAATTATGGTGCGTTTACAACGGGGTTTGGATATAGTTCATCCTCGGTTGATAAAGAAGGCATGAAATCTGTTGATGAAGTTATGAAAGGAATTGAAATATTCAAAAGCCATTTAATATTTATTAAAGAATGAAACCAACATTTGTAATCATAATAGTATTATTAGTCGTAGGAGGAGGTATCGTTTTTAACAATTGGACTCCTTCTGAGAATGGTATTACAGCTAGTATCGTATCGGATTTAGTAGAGCACGAAGAATTGGAGGAAACAATGAGCACAGCAACATTTACAACAAATAAAGGAACAATTACGATAGAATTATTTACAGAAAAAATGCCAATAACAACTGGTAATTTCATTAAATTAGCAAAAGAAGGATTTTATGATGGAACCAGATTCCATAGAATTAGACCTCAATTTATGATTCAGGGAGGGGACCCACAATCAAAAGATGTAGCAAAAAAGCATGCTTGGGGAAGGGGTGGACCAGGGTATAATATTGAAGATGAATTTGTAGAAGGGTTAAGTAATGTACGTGGAACCATAAGTATGGCTAACACAGGTCACCCTAATTCAGGAGGATCACAATTCTTCATTAATGTTAATGATAATACCCCATTAGATTTTAACAATCCACAATCACCAGGAAAACATCCTGTATTTGGGAAAGTCACTTCAGGTATGGATGTTGTTGATGCAATAGTAAATAGTGAACGAAATTCACAAGATCAGCCTTTGGAAGATGTAGTTATTGAGAAAGTAGTTATTTCATGAATCGAAACATCACTGTATTAACCGCAGGGTTCATGCTTATTTTTTTTGGGTACGTAAGTACTCAGCAGTTTCTTACTGTGTTTTATAATCAGCAGGGTTCTGCAAAAGGTGGTTTTATAGTTTTGTTATTGATTTATGCTTTTTCAATTGCAGCAACATTTGCTATGCCACGTATTACCAAAAAGTATAGTTTGCGCAAAACCATGATGTGGTCATCTCTTGTGTACGCTCTTTTCATTTTTTCCTTGCAATTAAATTCCTTACCAATTGTGTTTTTTATGGCGGCTTGCTTAGGGATAGCTGCAGCATTTTTGTGGAATACTCAGCAAATTTTTCTTGTAAAAGCAGCAACTGAATATGGTAAAAGTTCTGGGGTTTTTTTCACAGGACACACAATATCTATTTCAATAGGTCTCATTATGATGTCATATTTTATTCCTAAGTTTGATTTTAAAATGACTCTTCTTGCATTGGGATTTTTTCCAATTCTAGGAGCAATCATGCTTAGTTTTTTGCCAGAAAGAAAAGGAAAACCAATAGAAAAACACGGCTTAAAATCTCTATTAAAGAATAAATCTGCGCTTAGAGTTTCTTTTCAATGGATACCTTTTTTCTTCATTAAAGGGATGGCTTTTGGATTGATTCCCTTGATGATTAGTAAACAAATGGGAATTGGATGGGTTGGATTTTTATCTTCATTATTTTATTTGATACCTATATTTTTTGCGTATTATTCTGGTAAGGTGGCAGATAAGAGAGGATGGAAGACAAATCTTGCAGTTAGTTATTTCACTGCAATTTGTGGTCTTATTCTAATTAGTATTCCTGGAACACTTTTCTTGGTAATAGGAATAGTGGTGCTCGCGTTGAATTCTGCTGTTATGGAACCTCTTAGATTGACCATGCTTGGATATGTTAGTTCAGCTAAGAATGTTGATGCACTTTCTGCAATGTTTTTCTTAGCAGGGAATTTTGGCATAGCATTTACTTTGCTTCTCTCATCTTTTTTAGATACCAACTACGTATTAATTTCCGGAGGAATATTACTACTTATAGGATTAATGGTATCATATAGATTAATTCATGTAAGTGAATCTTCAATAAAAGAGAGTTTAACTTTCTGATTTTGTAGCAACGATCATTTCGCCATAAGAACTTAGATTATTTGGAACTTGAATTTTTTTCAAATTGAAATTTCGAAATCCCGTATCTGAAATGAGAACACCATTATTTTTTATTTTTTCATAAATTGATTTTTCGTATTCAAATATTTCATCGCGCATTATCCTAAATGCTTTTTCAAAATAAATATCAATTGGTGGGATATTATTGAATTCTTTGGATATATTTCCAGTATAATAGTACAAATGACAAAGAGTCTCATAGAAAAAGAAAGATAGGTGGTCATGATGCTTCTCAAAAGAGATATTACAATCGGACAATACTGTTTGAATCACTTTTTTATAATTAGTGATATCAATAAAATATAATGTTACTTCTTTTGGGATTGGTGAAAAACGTTGAAGAAGCATAAGAGGAGAGAGGATATCAGGCCCACATCCAGGATAAAACAAAAGAGGATTTTGTGGGAGTACGATGGGGATAGAAGTATCCTGAATTGCTTTGAGATACTCATCAAATAGATATGAAGTAATATTTTGGATATTTGGTGTTGTTTTAGATAGACCTAGTGCCGATACTCTTTGTGCTGAATATGTAATCACTTTACCCATGTATATTCGAATTAGGCGCAATTATTAAAAAGAATATGGCGTTTCATTACCCTAAGGGCCTGTAGCATAGTCTGGATATGATTAATCACTGGAGAATGCGACAGCCTTCTACGATGAATTTCATCGATGAGAGCTGTAGACCGTGGGTTCGAATCCCTCCAGGCCCGTTTTTTATGTTACAACATGTTCTTTTTCTAAGAGCCACATTAACAATGCTTTTTGCATGTGTAATCGATTTTCTGCTTGATCAAAAATAATTGAATTAGGATGATCTATTGCTTCACGTGAAATTTCATACCCTACATGTAATGGCATGCAATGCATGATTTTTGCTTGAGGACAATATGAATTTATTAGTTCTGCTGTTAATTGGTATGGCATTAATGTATTCTTTTTTGCAATATATTCTTCATAAAATTCAGGCCGTACTTTTCCATCTTGAAAAAATTCCATATTCATCCAGGTATCAGTGTGTACATAGTCTGCGTTATGAAGAGCCGATCCAATATCAAGGGTTCTTGTAACCATTCCAGTTACTTGTGCCTGATGATTTAGTTCCATGTCAACACTAGATCTATCAACTTCGGGAGCTACAAGTACCACTTGAATTCCAAGTTTTGCAGCAGCAAGCATTAAAGTATTTGATACATTATTCTCAACACCTAGCCACACAATTTTTTTTACGTTTTCAATTCCGTTTGAATGTTCAGCCATTGTTAATATATCACTTAACGCTTGAGCAGGATGATACTTTTCACTACAGGCATCAATTACCGGAATGTGATTGAAAGAAGCAGCCGTAATAACATCAGCCGATTTTATGGCACGAAACATAAGAATTTGACCGTAGCGCATTACTGCTTGAATTTCATCTTTGAAATCCGTTAAATTGAATTGTGAGGTTCGAGCATCCAAAAAAATAGAATGGCCTCCTAGTTCTGTCATTGCTGCTTCAAAAGAAAGACGTGTTCTTGTACTCGTTTTTTGAAATAGCATAATAAGAGTCTTATCTTCTAAATATCTAGTTGATTCACCCATTTTTCTTTTGTGTTTAATTTTGAGCGCTAAAGAAAGTAATGTATGAATGTCATTTTTAGAAACATCACGTAATGATATGGCGTGTCGCATTAAGATTATTGAGCTATGGCATCCTAATAAATATTTATATGCTATACCATAAGATGAGAAAACTATTTAAACTGCCCTTTAAACTGACCCATATACGCGCAAGTGGCCAAGCGGCTAAGGCGAATCCCTGCAGATTTGCTTTGCAGCCAGGATTAGATCGAGGGTTCAAGTCCCTCCTTGCGCTCCATTTTTATATTAAAGAATCCGCATTTTCTTTTGTTTTCATTTCTTTACAAACATCAATAGCAACACGCGCATCGTCATAAAATCCATGTAATGCAACTAACGTTCCATCGGATTTGTGAATTTTTGTGTTTTTATTGCATCCAACACAGCGTAGAACTGCAGTTTTGATAGAATTAATTTGAATTGTTTGAAGAAGACCACATTTTGGACAGGTAGCGATAGAAAAGACCATTTGATTTTAATACCAAATGTATTTAAAATAGTATCTATTTTATGGATTAATGAAAAAGAAATCAATTTCCTCATTTGAACTTGCAGCGTTATTATATGAGTTACAATTATTACAAGGTGGAAAGGTTCAGCAAATATATCAAGAAGATAAAAAAGAGTTATTATTTCAATTACATGCGCGGGGTGCTGGAAAGCAACTTCTTAAAATAGTTACAGGAAAATTTTTGTGTTTAACTGATGCAAAAAACACACCAGCAAGACCAACTGGATTTTGTATGCAATTGCGTAAGTATATCAATAATTCTTTTATCAAAAAAGTTGAGCAGGTTTCCTCTGAGAGAATTGCTCATCTCATACTTGAGAAAAAACAAACATTCCATTTATACATTGAATTATTTAGTAAAGGAAATATTATACTTACTGATTCTGAACATACAATTATTACATCCCTTTCACGTCAAATATGGAAAGATAGAGTAGTAAAACCAGGAGAGAAATATGTTGTTCCACGTGGTTTTGATTGGAAGAATGCCACAGCTAAAGAGTTTGATGCAATATTTGCAAAAAGTACTAAAGATAATGTTGTTACAAGTTTAGCAACAGAAGCAGGATTGGGGGGAGTGTATGCAACTGAGGTGTGTATGAGAACAGGTACCAACCAAGAACTTTCTCCAAGTAAGATGAAAACATCAAAAGATATTGTTAAAGGAATTAAAGTATTGTTAAAAGAGATTGAAGTGCCAAAAGCATATGTTTATGAGAAAGATATGACACCAATAGCCCTTGTAGGTCAAGAAGTTGTTGAAGTAGTTGATTCTTACCATACACTTATTAATCGTATTAAACCATTTGAAAAAACAAGCCCTTATGAGAAAAAAATAAGTACGATTAAACGCATGATTGAACAACAAGAACAGGCCATTGTACGTTTACAAGCGAAAATTGATACAAATACACAAAAAGGAAATGACATTTATGAACATTATCCTAAAATTCAGAAATTACTCGACGCAGTAAGTTCCATGCGCAAAGAGAAAGAGTGGAAAGATGTTGAAGTTGAATTGAAAAAACTAAAGAAAATTAAAAGAGTTGATTTAAAGAAAAAAAGTGTTGTGATTGATATTTAGTATTTTCCTTTAGAGACATCACGATATAATTCTTCTCTTTCTTTGAATTTTTCAAGAGTAGATGCAGCATAATCAGCAAATTCATTCGGATCAATCCCAAGACGATATGATACACTTACTAAATTAAAGAGCAAATCTCCTAATTCTCCCTTGACTGAATCAATAGTTCCTGGTGTTTTACAATAAATTCCTCTTAGCTTTTGAACGGCGTCATTGAATTCGCCCGATTCCTGTGAAACTTTATGTAAAACTGCATCAATACTTAATCCTAAACGATCTTCGATCGCATTTGCTTCTTTTCCAATTTTGTTGAAATCCATGAGATATTTAATTTTACAAACTATAAAATGATTATCAAAATAGAAAGGGTATAATTAAAAACCAAAATAAATTTATAGTGCAAAAACATGAAAATTATTTCTTAGAAAATCCTTTAAGTGCATTTAATACTTCTAAAGGTATTGCAAATATTACTGTGTTACTTTGATCACTACTCATATCGTTAATACTTTGCAGTGTTCGTAAATGTAGTGCACCTGGAACTTCTGATAGCATTTGTGCTGCTTTACTCATATTCTTTGCAGCAATTACTTCACCGCTTGCTTTAATGATAACTGCTCGTTTTTCTCTCTCGGATTCAGCTTCACGTGCCATCATACGTTTCATATCATTTGGAAGTTCAATATGTTTTAGATCTACTGAATCAACTTTAATTCCCCAAGGATCCGTTGCTGTATCAACTAACTGTTGTATCCTTTTTGAGAGTTGATCCCTTTTATTAAGAAGATCATCAAGAACTACTTCTCCTACAACGTCGCGCATAGTTGTTTGTGAGAGCTGTGATGTTGCATAAAAATAATTTTCAACTTCTAATATTGCTTTTTTACTATCTGCGATTTTAAAATACAATACTGCATTTACTCGCACTGAGACGTTATCTTTTGTAATACAATCTTGATCTGGAACATCTACTGCTTTTACCCTGATATCTACTCGCTCCCAGCTTTGAAATATAGGAATAACAATGTTTAAACCTGGTTTCATAACTCCAGAATATTTCCCTAATGTGAATTTAATTCCTCTCTCATATTCTTTGACAACTTTAATTCCTGAAAGAACAATGAAGAATAGTAATCCTAAAAACCATATTCCTGATATAATCATGTTATTTGAAGATAGTGAAGGTATATAAATATTATTGTATTCTGATAAGTGCTGCGACAAATATATAAACATGGAATTCTTTGTAGCAACATGGCTAAAGTCACACCATGGGAAGTAGAAGGAAAAGTTGATTATTCTAAGTTGATAAAAGAATTTGGACTTAAGCCAATGCAAAAAGGAATTTTTGAAGATTCGCTTCTTTATAGAAGAGATATTGTGTACGCACAACGAGATTTTTCGCGAATTTTGGATGCGGTAAAAAACAAAAAGCCATTTGTAATGATGACGGGATTAATGCCGTCTGGAAAATTTCATTTAGGTCATAAATTAGTTGCTGATCAAATGATTTTTTATCAAAAATTGGGTGCTCGTCTCTATATTACTGTAGCGGACCTTGAAGCGTATAATTCTCGTCTTCCAAATATGAAAGAATTGCGCAAAGTAGCAATTGAGCAATATCTTACAAATTATGTAGCACTTGGTTTGGATTTATCTAAATGTGATTTTTATTTTCAATCAAAACGATCATCCGATGGAGTTAAATCTAATGCGTATTATTCCTTAGCAACCATGTTATCTCGGCATGCAACATTCAATGAATTTAAAGCAGTTTATGGAGAAATTAGTCCAGGTAAAATGTCGGCGTCTGTATTACAAGCAGCAGATATGCTTCATGCACAACTGCCAGAGTTTGAAGGTAAACCACTTCCTGTTGTTGTTCCCGTAGGAACCGATCAAGATCCGCATATTCGCTTAGGACGTGATATTGCTAAACGTTACAAAGAACACAAATTCATTCAATTAAGTTCAACGTATCATAAATTTTGTCCGGGACTTAAAGGAGGAAAAATGTCTTCATCTGATGAATTATCATATATTGCCCTAACTGATGATCCAAGTACAATTAAGAAAAAAATTAACAAATATGCATTTTCAGGAGGAAGGCCAACACTAGAAGAGCACAGAAAAAAAGGGGGTAATCCTGATATTGATGTTTCTTTTCAAATTCTACTCTTTGGTATGGAACCAGATGATACTAAATTAGCTAAAATTCGTGCAGATTACAAATCTGGAAAAATGTTATCGGGAGAGCTTAAAAAATATACAATAGATAAAGTGACCACATTTTTACAAAATCATCAAAAGAAATACGCTAAGGCTGCTAAAAAAGTAGAAAAATTCGTTCTGAAAAACAACATTTAAATACGCTAGATACTTTTCCTTGTAAAAAAGAGGTAAGAATGGCGAGAAAGAAACCAGAGATTGGAAAGTGGCACGCAAGTCCGCTCAAGGGTAGTTTTATGGTTACTTCTATTGTTGGTCTCTTAGTAACAGCGTATATGATAAAAAGTCTTAACATACGAATATCCTTGTTACTTGTATTTGGTGCAATGTTTGTAGCATCAATAATTAGCATGACTAAAGCCCCAATCCCACAATGACGAAATGGAAATTTCCAAATAACGTACCTTTGGTTCGATTTGAAATATTTACTATTGGAACTATTGCATTATTTATTCTTGTGCTTGGATTAATTGGTGATAGTGAAGTACTCTCAACAATCCTTGGAGTAGTATTATTTGTTGTTTTGTATGGGATGGTATCGATTTTGCTTAAATTGATCCATAAAGTGGAAGAGCATTACCATATTACACCAACACATTTTCATATTTTACGTAAAAGTAGATTCAAGCATAAAAAAGAAAAAATTCATTGGAAGGACATTATTGATCATAGAATTGATGATTGGGCGCTTGCTGGAACATTACTAACAAGGAAAGGATCCAGACACACTGTGTTATTTAAAAATAAAACACATATTAAAAAAGTACGCAAGAAATTAAAAAAACGTTAAGACTTTCTATCAAATTTCTCTTTAGCTTTCTCTTCTTTGTGAAATACAACGTGCGATGCTTGCTTTTCAAACAGAGCAATGGCGATTCTTGTTACATTCTCTTCAGTGTTAATAGCATTCTTAATAGCAAGACTTTTGGCTTCTCGTAAACAACTATCAAGCAAGATGAAGTTCTGTTGCCTGCATTGATGTTCTATTTCATGCTCTTCTTCTTGTGTTAATGTTATTTCCTCCCATACAGGATATGAAGATCCAGGTACTGTTTTAGGAAACTTTTTGGAAAATGCCATAACAAGATTATCAAAGAATAGCTATATAAAGATTTTTATAGGGGGAGTCCAATTAGATTAGTATGGCATCCTTCTGGAAACACGTCAATAGTGTCATAAATAGCGCGGATATTATTATTGAAGTGCTAGATGCACGTATGATTGAAGAAACACGAAATAGTGAAATTGAGCAAAAAGTACGTATCAAAGGTAAAAAACTGTTATATGTTATCAATAAATGCGATTTATCTAATTTAAAAGATCTAAATTCCTGGAAAAAGAAATTGAAGCCTTCCATTTTTGTGTCTAGTAAAGATCGGTTGGGAACAACAATGCTTAAGAAAAAAATATTAGAGATGTCTCAAGGAAAAAGTGTTGTAGTTGGAGTTCTTGGATATCCCAATGTAGGGAAAAGTTCAGTTATCAACGCCCTTGCAGGACGCAATAAAGCACGTACATCGGCCGAGAGTGGTTTTACTAAGGGGCTACAAAAAGTACGTATAGATAGGCGTATTGTGCTTCTAGACACACCCGGTGTCTTTCCATATAAAGAGTCAGATGAAGCAAAACATGCAAGAACAGGAGCAATTGATTATGCTAAAACAAAAAAACCTGAACTTGCTGCATTACAGTTAATTGAAGATGAAGAAGATAAAATATGTGAACATTATGGGGTTGTTGGTAATGATACACAAGAGATATTAGAAGAAATTGCCATATCACTAAAAAAATTAATAAAGGGTGGAAAACCCGATATTGAATCTACAGCAAGATTTATATTAAAAGAATGGCAAAAAGGTAAGATCTAATTTATTAGTAATATTAAAAAATTATTTGGAGGTGAAAAAATGTGTATAAAAAAATATGCTGAAAAGTATAAGACTCAGATGTATTTGGTATTTCGGGTATTGGTAGGAGGAATGTTTTTTCTTCATGGAGCACAAAAAGTTGGTTTGATTGGCTCAGGAAGTGTTTCTGCATTTGCTACCAGTATGGGACTTGGAATGTTTGTTGCATATCTTGTGGCATACGGAGAGTTGCTTGGTGGATTAGCAATATTACTTGGATTCTACACAAGACTTGCTGCGCTGGGTGGAACTATTATCACGTTAGGCGCATATGTGACTGTTCATTTAGGGTGGAACCCCCTAGCAAGTAAAGGTGAATTATCTTTGATGTATGTTGCAGCATTTTTGGTGCTCATGATTTATGGTGCACAAAAATACAGTGTTGAGAAGGCAGTAACTGAAAAAGAAAAGTTCTAGTTTTTTTATTTTTTTTATTTTTTATTTTGAAAATTTGTTTATCTTTGTTTTTGTAATAAGTTCATTTTGTAGAAATGTCCTTTTTTCTTAATTAACTCTGAATATGATCCCATTTCAGCTACTTTTCCTTTATGCATAAATAAAATTCGATCAACATTTTTAAGAGTGGATAACCTATGTGCAATAATAATCATTGTACGTTTTTCTTTATCAAGTTCAGTTTGAATATGTTTCTCTGTTTTACTATCAAGTGCCGATGTTGCTTCATCAAGAATTAATAATGAAGAATCTTTGTATATTGCACGAGCAAGACCAACACGTTGCCTTTCGCCCCCACTTAATTGATATCCTTTTTCACCAATCAGTGTATTTAGCCCTAAAGGAAGTTTTGCTATAACATTATGCAAGTGTGCAACTTTAGCTGCAAGTTTAAATTTATTAATATCTTTTTTTCGTGAGGAAATAGTCACATTTTCAAGTAAGGTAAGATTAAACATCTCAGATTCTTGCAATACTA
>CAYOOY010000031.1:0-13790 GCA_964405725.1 uncultured Methanosarcinales archaeon
AGAAAAACAAAGGTCTTGGAAGCATTATTGGCTTATTATGGTTCAAAAAAGAATTGCCAACATTTTTTACTGAATTTCTTGAGCTTTCAATGATTCTTACAGCAGATCATGGACCTGCAGTCTCAGGTGCGCACAACGCTATAGTTGCTGCAAGAGCAGGAAAAGATATTATTTCAAGTTTAGCTAGTGGATTATTAACAATTGGTCCAAGATTTGGTGGAGCAACGGACGCTGCATGTCGATATTTCAAAGAAGCACATGGCAAAAAGCAAGATGCCTATTCTTTTGTACAATCTATGAAAGAGAAAGGAATACGTATTCCTGGAATTGGGCATAGAATAAAATCAAAACAAAATCCCGATAAGCGTGTTGAAATCCTGATTGAATTTGCAAGGAAGAATATTCCATCACAAACGTATCTTAACTATGCACTTGAAGTCGAAAAAACCACATTACAAAAAGCAGATAGTCTAATACTAAATGTAGATGGATGCCTAGCAGCACTGTTTCTTGATGTCCTTCATTCTTCCAACCAATTGAGTGCAGAAGAAATTTCACAAATTATTTACATTGGTTATATGAATGGGCTTTTTGCCCTTGCTCGTTCCATTGGAATAATTGGTCACGTTCTTGACCAGAAAAGGTTAGGTGAAGGGTTGTACAGACACGATACAAACGACATATTATATGTTAAAGAAACAAATAATTTATAATAATAATAATAATAATTCCATATCTATTTTGTGACTATTTCTAATATACAACCAACCATGTATTTTATTTCATCAGATCCCATAAATTGATTGTTAGGCACATACATCCCACAGGAATCAATTATCTTTGAATACGAACATTCATCTTCACGAAATTTTCCATTGTAATGACTACGAAATACAGGCTGAGTAAGTAAATTTCCAGCAACAAGTGGGCGACATTCTATTCCCTTTTTTGGCAGCTCCTGTAAAAGTGCGTCACGCAATTCAGGCGATGATAAAATAATGGCTAAACTAAATGAACTGGTTTGATCAATATTAACTTTTTGCAGAGAAATGTGTGGATTATTTTGTAAAAGTGAAGAAAATAAACGATGATTTTCTCGACGAATTGTAATCCAACTATCAATTTTTTGCAATTGCACTAATCCAATTGCTGCATTCAAATCAGAACTTCGCACATTATAGCCAGGCATGTCAAATAAAAAATCAATATTTCTTCCTTGCTCTAAATACTTTTCAGCTCGTGTAGAACCTCGTACCCAGCCATGCGATCGCATTGAACGAAGTAGATCTGCCGTATCCAAATCATTAGTTGTAATCATCCCTCCTTCAATCGTTGTCATGTGATGACCAAAATAAAAACTAAAACTTGACATAACACCAAAACTTCCTGTCTTTTTTCCATTAACCATGGCACCAGTACTTTCACAATTATCTTCAACCAGAACCAAATCATGCAAATTACAAAAATTCTCAATTGCCGACATATTAGCTGGTTGCCCAAGCAAATGAACAAGGAATAGTGCTTTCGTTTTAGAAGACACCATTCTTTTTATTGATTCAATATCTAATGAAAATGTTTCATCTACATCACAAAAAACAGGAACTAAATTACATTGAAGCAAAGGATATACTGTTGTAGGCCATGTTACAGCAGGCACAATTACTTCATCGCCATCTTGAAGCCCATATTTGTATTTGAGCATTTCTATAATAAGTAAATTGGCACTACTTCCACTATTTACCATAACCGCTGCCAAAGAGCCATTCCATTTAGCAAATTTGTCTTCAAAATCCTTAACTCTCTTTCCTTGCGTATATCTACCAGAATTGAGACATTCTTCAATTGCCCTTCGCTCCTGCGAAGAGAATGAATCTTCCATTAAATTAATTCGCCGAACAACCATACACATCCAAGATTAATAAAGTTTATAAGCATTATGAGCGCTAAATTTTTTATGAAAAAAGCATTGATAACAGGTGTTACTGGACAAGATGGATCTTATTTAGCTGAGCTCCTTTTAGAGAAAGGATATGAAGTACATGGAATAGTTAGGAGAGCAAGTTCATTCAATAGAAATCGATTAAAGCCAATCTATAAAGATCTTAGAAATAAGTCGCTAAACTTCTTTTTACATTATGGTGATATGACTGATTTAAGTAGTATTCTTCGAATAATTAGTAAAACAAAGCCCGATGAAATTTATAATTTAGCAGCTCAAAGTCATGTTCAAGTATCTTTTGAGAAACCAGAATATACCGCCAATTCTGATGCCCTTGGAGTTCTTAGAATTTTGGAAGCCGTTCGCCATTTAAATTTAACAAATGTCAAAATATATCAAGCATCAACAAGTGAATTATATGGGAAAGCAAAAGAATCTCCACAAAAAGAAACCACTCCATTTCATCCACGAAGTCCATATGGTGTTGCAAAAATGTATGGATATTGGATAAGTGTGAATTATCGCGAGGCATATAATATGTTCTCATGTAACGGTATTTTATTTAATCATGAATCAGAAAGACGAGGTGAAAATTTTGTAACAAAAAAAATCACACGTGGTGTCGCTGGAATTCGTCTAGGTAAAAAAGACAAAATATTTTTAGGGAATCTGAATGCAAAACGAGATTGGGGTCATGCAAGAGACTATGTAGAAGCAATGTGGCTTATGCTGCAACAAGATGTCCCTGAAGATTTTGTAATTGCAACTGGTGAGAGCCATTCCGTTCGCGAATTTGTTGAACTTGCATTCAAGAATGTTGGGATTACTATTAGATGGGAAGGCCAAGGTCAAGATGAAAAAGGTATTGACATATTAACAGGACAAACGTTAGTTGAAATAGATAAGCGTTATTTCAGACCAGCAGAAGTGGAAAACCTTCTTGGAGATCCAACTAAAGCAAAAGAAAAATTAGGGTGGGAACCAAAAATTAGGTTTGAAGAACTTGTAAAAATTATGGTAGAGCATGATCTTAAAGAAATGACAGGAGAGAAAGAGTAATCACAAATAATAATAATAACAATTCTAAATAAGAGACAAAAGTATGAATTCAAAAAAAATATTAATTACAGGAGGATCTGGTTTTGTTGGTAGACATTTAGAAAAAAAGCTAAAATGTGATGGTCATGAAGTTTTTATTACAGATTTGCCAATAGAAGCAAATCAGACAAATATCAATGTAGAATCAAATATAATCCCCTGTGATTTACGAAAAATACCAAAGGGGTTAACATCGGGCTACGATATTGTTGTTCATCTTGCAAGTTTTATTTCAATAGATCAAAGTTTATCAGGTCCCGCAAATTTTTTGCAAAACAATGTTGACTGTTGCTTAAACGTGCTAGAGGATATCCGAGCTAATAACCCTTCTTGCTTATTTATTCTAGCTTCAAGTGATAAAGTCTATGGGAGCCCAAATAATAAGGTAGTAAATGAAGAGCAACCACTAGCTCCAATTGATCCATATGGGTGTTCAAAGGAAATGTGTGAATCTCTCGTATTATTTTACAATAAATTGTATCAAATTTCATATGTGATTGTGCGATCGTCCAATATTTTTGGACCAGGACAAAGGTCGAATTTATTTATCCCATATTTGTGTACCTCAGTTGCAAATGGAGTAAAGGAGATACCTGTTGGAAATTTGACACCACAAAAAAATTTTATTTTTATAGAAGACATTATTTCTGCTTACAGCCTGATAATTAATAATCAAGATGGTTGGAATCAAATATATAATTTTCAATCTTATAATAAACAAGTACTCAATATTGCATTAGAAATTCAAAAAAATGCACAGACTCATTTATCACGTACAATTTCGTTTGTTCAAGACCCTTCTAGAATGAGGAACAAAAGTACAGAACCAACTAATTTTATTATGGATTCAAGTAAAGCATTTAGTTTACTCAAATGGCAACCTAAAGTAGATTTTGAAACTGCAGTAGCCAAAACTTTTGAAAGTTATGTGTCTCACTTAGATACAGAAGTGAAACTAAAAGAAAATATTCAGAAAAATGTAGTTGATTTTTTTCAAAATAAGAAAAAGAAAGATATTTTTGTGCCAGGAAAATCAACAGTCCAATATTCAGGAGCCATATTTGATGAAAAAGAAGGATGGGCGTTTATCGACTCTTTTTTAGATGGATGGTTTGGCACTGGTAAAAAGACACAGAGTTTTGAAAATGATCTCACAAATTATGTTGGTACTAAAGAAGCAATGGTTACTAATTCTGGATCGTCAGCAAATTTATTAGCAATTTCAGCTTTAAAGTCACCAGAATTAGCTAATCACTTGGTTGATGGCGATGAAGTAATTGTGCCAGCAACATCTTTTCCCACGACTGTAAACCCAATTATTCAAAATAACCTTATTCCTGTTTTTATTGATTGTGAGTTAGGCACATATAATCCTTCTATAGATGCAATTAAAAGAGCTTTATCTCCGAAAACAAAAGCAATTTTTGTTGCGCATACATTAGGAAATCCACACGATATGACTGCATTAGTTAAACTAGCAGAAGAGAATAATATATTTTTGATAGAAGATACATGTGATGCATTAGGTTCTTTATATAATGGGGAAAAATGTGGTTCATTTGGGATAATGTCAACTTATAGCTTTTATCCCGCACATCATATGACAATAGGAGAAGGGGGAGCAGTTCTTTGTAATTCAAAAAAATTAGATAAAATCCTTCGAAGTCTTCGAGATTGGGGTAGAAGTTGTTATTGTAAGCATGATGAAAAATCCCCTCAAGGAGCATGCCAAAATAGATTTGGTTTTAAGTTTGATAATCTTCCTCAAGGTTATGACCATAAGTATGTATATTCACACATAGGATATAACCTTAAGCCTCTTGAGTTTCAATCTGCATTTGGAATAGAACAGCTTAAAAAATTACCACATTTTATTGAATCTAGAAACAAAAATTTTAATGATTTGCATCAATTTTTTCAAAAGTATGAAAAATACTTTGTTCTTCCTAAATCACTTGAAAAAGCAACACCTTGCTGGTTTTCATATCCTTTAACTGTTAAAGAGAATGCACCATTTTCACGACTCGAATTTACTAAATATTTGGAAGAAAGAAAAATCCAAACTAGGCTACTCTTTTCAGGAAACATTCTAAGACAACCTGCATATCAAAATATCCCACACAGAATTTCTGGCAATTTAGATAATAGTGATTTGGTTATGAAAAATACATTTTTCTTAGGGATATATCCCGGCATAGATCCACAAAAAATTAAGTATATAAAAATGGTAGTCGAATCTTTTTTTTCTAATTTATTAACAAGAACCAACATCATCTAATAAAATAAATTATTAAAATGATATATTTAATGATTCAAAGTTTCTAAATGAAATGTTTTGTTGATCTTTATCTGAAATGATTAGTTGTAATATCCCATATTTTTCTTGATTCCAATTTATGTTAATCTCAGGATCATTCCACATTAGACCAAATTCAGAATCTTTATTGTATTTGTTTGTGTATTTGTAATGAAGTAAGGTATTATCAGAAATAGTCAAAAAACCATGACCAAATCCTTTTGGGATAAATAACATCTCCCCTCTTGATGATGATAACTCGTAAGAAAACCATTTTTTATATGTTGGCGAATATTTTCTAAGATCTACGATAACATCAAGTACTGCACCTTGAGTAACATACACTAGTTTTCCCATAGAAAAAGGTGATCTTTGAAAATGTAAACCCCTAAGTACTCCTTTATTTGAAGAGGAGTAATTATCTTCTACAAAATTATTTTCTAAACCTAATTCTTTGAACTCTTCGGTACTATAGATACGACAGAATTTTCCACGAGAATCAGAAAATACATCTTGCTTAATAATTAATACGCCTTCAAAATTAGTTTTAATAATTTCCATGTTTGTAAGATTCCTACCAACTTTCAACAACAGAGTTATCTCCAATAATAATTACATTTCCATGTGGGATTCTATTTTTGGTTTTATATTTTGCCCCAAAACCAAATATACTATCAATAATTCTTTCTTTGGTATCAATCACTACTTTATCTAAAAGGATTGAATTCTCAATTTCTCCTTGAAGTATATTTACATTATCACCAATAGATGTATAAGGTCCCACAAATACTTCTTTACCTATTTGACAATTATCTCCAATTAGAACCGGTCCTCTTATAATGGCATCTTCATGAATTACAGAATTTTTCCCAATACTTACTCTGCCTTGAATATTAGGGCTGATGAGATTCTCTTTAATTCCTAATTCTAGTTTAACATGCTCATCCAAAATAAGTCTATTTGCTGAAAGTAATGATTGAGCACTTCCAGTATCTTTCCACCACCCAGTTACAATTTCAAAACTAGCAATTTTATTAGCCTTTTCTATAAGCCACTGCATAGCATCTGTAACCTCTAATTCATTTCTCCAAGAGGGGGTGATGTTATTAATAGCTTCAAATATTTCGTATGTAAACCCGTAAATTCCTACAATTGACAAATTAGTTGGAGGTTGTTTTGGTTTTTCTAATAATTTTGTAATCACTTTCTTTTGCTCATCTATTAATGCAATTCCATATTCTTCGGGGTTTGGAACTTCTGTTAGCATCAAACTTAGAGCACTTTGGCTATTCTGAAATGATTCCACAAATTTTTTGATGCCCCCATTAATAAGATTATCTCCTAAATACATGATAAATTTCTCTGTACCTAAAAATTCTTTAGAAATGTAAATTGCATGAGCAAGTCCCCTAGGTTTATCTTGTTCAATATAGGTGATCCTACATCCCCAGCGACTACCATTTCCTATTTTATTTTTAACTTGTTCTTTATTTGGTCCAACTACAATTCCAATTTCATTAATTCCTGCTGAGACTAAATCATCAATAATATAGTATATGATGGGACGATTTGCAATGGGTATAAGTTGCTTTTGAATAGTATATGTTATGGGTCTAAGACGCGTTCCATGTCCACCTGCTAATATTAATCCTTTCATTTTATTTCACCTTAAGATATTTCCACCAATGATCATTATTTTTATACCACTCAATCGTTGAATCTAAGGCAGTTTTAAAATCATGTTTTGGGTTCCAACCTAAATTGTTAATCTTTGAACAATCAAGAGCATATCTAAAATCATGACCTAACCTATCTTCAACGTAGGAAATAAAAGTGTTATCTAGTTTGAAATTTTCAAGAAGCATTTTTGTTATATCAATATTAGGAATTTCATTTCCTCCTCCAACATTGTATACCTCTCCAAGTTTACCATGGTGAAGTACAAAATCAATGCCTTCACAATTATCAAGTACATAAATCCAATCGCGAATATTTTTTCCATCCCCATAGACTGGAACTTTTTTCCCTTGTATCAAGTTAGTAATAAATAAGGGAATGAGTTTTTCAGGATGCTGATATGCACCAAAATTGTTTGAACTTCGTGTTACAATTACAGGTAAACCATACGTTTTGTAATACGACCTAGAGAGTACATCTGCTGAAGCTTTAGAAGCAGCATATGGACTATTTGGAAATAAGCCATCTGTTTCTTTAAATGATCCTTCCCTGATACTACCATATACTTCATCAGTACTAATCATAATAAACCTTTTAATTTTCTTTTGTCTAGCTGCTTCTAAAAGGACGTGAGTTCCTAACATATTGGTTTTAGTGAAGATAAATGGCTCATTAATAGAATTATCTACGTGACTCTCTGCAGCGAAATGAACCACTACATCAACATTAGAGATTAAATCATTTACTAAAGGGCCATTACAAACATCTCCTCGAACAAAACTATATCTTGGATTTTGTGAAAATTCTTGTGCGTTATTTGGATTCCCACAATACGTTAATTTATCTAAGTTGATTATACTGTAATCTGGGTACTTTTCAAGGACCAATTGAATGAAATTTGAGCCTATAAATCCAAGGCCCCCCGTTACCAACAATTTCATACCAAATTAGGTGAAAGAATAGTATTTAATGATTACGTATTTTAAAATCATCTCAAAAGACCCATAAATTCTTGGTCCATTTGTTCAACATATCTATTCCAGGAGAATGATTCATGGACAAATTTTTGGCCATTTTCAGAAATATTATCTGCAAAGTCTTGATTATCATATAAAAATTCGATTTTTTCAATTAATCCTTTGACATCTCGTGGAGTAATCTTAAGGCAATGTACGCCTTCTTTGAGTACGTCTGCCACCCCGGAACCAGTTGATACTATACATGGTTTTTTATAACTCATCGCTTCAAGGGGAACTAATCCCCAACTTTGATTTTCTGCGGTGAATAAAAATACATTACACATTGAGTATAACGAAGAAAGTCTTTTATCACTTACTTTTCCATGAAAAATAATCTCGTTCTTAAGATCAAGATCTTGCACTAATTGTCTCATTTTTTCTAATTCCTTGCCTCCGCCCACAATATGTAAGAGAATATTAGGAATCTTTTTACGAAGAGAAGATATAGCTTTAATTGCATCTTGAGTTCTCTTTCCTTTATCAATACGCCCAACTGCTAATACATCAAAATTCTTTTTAACTTTTGATTGTTCTTCTATTTCATTATTGTTTTCAATATCGTGTTCAATATTTGGAAAATCCAATCCTGTATGTATTATTGTTGGCGATATTGCGTATGTGTGTTGAACTCGCTGAAAATTCATTTTATCTAAAACAATGATTTTATCAATTTCTTTTGATATTGAGCTGTTGTATTTAAGATAAGGATACACTACTGCTTTATACAACTTTGAAGATACAGATTTACGTAAATTTGCTCCATCATATAATGGTGGAAAAGGAGGCTCATTACACATCCATACAATAGGGGCACCTATTCTTTTTTTTGCCATCGCTGCTGCATACGTTGTAGGATAATTATGGCAATGTATAATATCACATTCTGTTATTTTTGATGCCATTTTAGACATGAAGTAAGGGGAGAATAGGATTTGTTTTTTGATATCCTTATAACCATATCCACCACAAGAGATAATTTCTACCTGATCAATGAGTTTAGGGTAACATGAATTTCGATCCAATGAAGAGACATATACTTTGACATCATGGCCCTTATCTTGTAGCCCGATTGCAAGTTTGAGAATTTGGCGTTCAGCACCACCTTTCATATCAAGACATGGATGTAGAAGAGCGATTTTCATTTGAATTATTTTATTTGAGCTATATTAATAATAAAAACCACTTCAAGATATATATATATAATTTACGATCCTAATTACATCTTTTTATTGATTATTTTTGTTACTATATTTGGGGTTTTATTTATGTTTATTTCAATATATTATGCACAGTTACATTAAACATTTAAAGAGATATTAATAAGAAATTACATGATTCCCATTTTTAAACCTAACTTAGGATCAGAGGAATTATCTCAAATAAGTGAGAGTTTTTCTACCGGATGGATTGGTTTAGGTCCTAAGACAAAGCAGTTTGAACAAGACTTCAAAACATTTATTGGATCAAGAGAAGCAATTTCCCTTAATTCGTGCACAGCAGCATTACATTTGGCATTACTTGCTTCTGGGGTGAAAAAAGGAGATGAAGTATTAGTTCCTGCACTTACTTTTGCATCTACAGCTCATGTCGTTATATTTTGTGGGGCAATACCTATTTTAGTTGATGTTAAAGCAGACACTCTTTTAATGGATGTTAATGATATGCGTAGAAAAATAACACCTAAAACAAAAGCAGTAATCCCTGTTCATTATGGAGGTATGATTTGTGATATGGACTCAATAATATCTCTTGCAAAAGAACATAATTTAGTAGTTATAGAAGATGCAGCAAATTGTACTGGTGCAAAATATAAATCAAAAAGAATAGGTAATTTAGAATCAGATTTTACGTGTTTTAGTTTTGAGGCAAAAAAAAATATGACCACGGGAGACGGTGGAATGCTTACAACCAACAAAGAAGGAGATATCATTAATGAAATTAGATCACTTCGTTGGGTTGGTATGGACAAAGATACGCATAAACGTTTTTCAGGTCAACAAAATCCTTGGGAATACGATATCATTGCGTTAGGATACAAATATAATATGAATGATATCGCTGCAGGGATAGGAATAGCACAATTAAAAAAGTTAGAAGATATGAACAATAAGCGAAATTCTATTGTTGAATTGTATAACAGTAGTTTATCGAATATAAAGTGGTTACAAACTCCTGTAAGCAAAGAAGATGCAAGCCCTGCATATTGGTTGTATGTTCTAAGAGTAGATGTAAATAGGGATGAATTGATGAAGCATTTATTCAGTAAGGAGATTCTTGCGAATACAAATTTTAAACCATTACACTTTTTTTCCTACTATAAAGAATATTATAGAACTAACAATATAAAAGTAGATTGTCCAATTGCAGAGCAAGAATGGAAAAAAATAGTTGTACTTCCTCTTTATCCTGATATGGTTCCAAAAAATATTCGAAAAGTTATTAAGGTAATTGAAGAGTACCAAAATTAATTTAATTATCCTCTTTTATGGACGTGTTTTTTTATCTTACTTTTAGGAGAAATTAGTAAATTATATTTTTTTAGTTTAGCTCTATGAAGATGATATCTAAAAACTTTACCAAATATATTAACACCATATTTAACACTTCTAACAAAAGAAATAGATGAAGAATCAACCTCATATTTAGCAGGTACGGGAATTTCCATCATTCTGAATCCAAAATGAGCACACTGAATTATCGCTTCTTCGTCAAATGTAAACCCATCATCATTTAGCATAAATGGAATGGTTTCCAGAACTTCTTTGCTGTACGCAATATAGCCAGTTGCTGCATCAGTCAACCTTGTTCCTAAGAAAAAATTGAAATAAGATGTTAAAGCTCTATTACCAAATCTTTTCCATGGAGGCATTCCACCTTTTTTTGCCATCCCTTTTTTCAACATACGAGAAGCAAAAACAACATCTGCAAGATTATTTTGTATGGGTTCCACCATTTTTGGAACAAGAGAAGGATCATACTGAAAGTCAGGATGAAGCATTACAATAATATCAGCATCTATTTCTAAAGCTTTAGTATAACATGTTTTTTGATTTGCTCCATATCCTTTGTTTATGGGATGTACAAATACTTTTAAACCAAGAGATTTTGCAACTTCAACTGTCTTATCTGTACTTCCATCATCAACTAAAATTATGTCATCTACACTGTTAGGAGGAATACCTTCAAACGTTTTTTCAAGGGTTTTTTCAGCAAAATAAGCTGGCATTACTACAACTGTTTTCTTCATCATTTTTGATTTGATACATGGTTATTTAAAATGATTTCGTTTGTGATCAATCGCAAGCCACACCAAATCTGTCGTCACTAACCAATACAAAGAAACATTTATAAATGAAAGTGACCCTGAGATCCTATGAAAAATTCTAATAAATCTAAAGTAATACTTGTATATCCAAAGATCGGAACTGAAATCAAAGAAAACAGTGGAACGTTTGGTATGCCTTATAGTATCTTAACTCTTGCAGCTGAATTGGTTGATGATTTTGATGTAACGCTTATTGATATGCGATCAGACCATAACTGGCAAGACATAATTAAAGATGCCATTAATGAGGGTAATTTGTTGTGTGTTGGTCTTTCTAGTATGACTGGATACCAATTAAAATATGCACTAGATGTTGCTCGATTTGTAAAACAAACCCGTGCTGACATGAAAGTAATTTGGGGTGGAGTTCACGTTTCAACCCTACCACAAGAATCATTGAAAAGTGATTTAGTTGATATTGTTGTTCGTGGAGAAGGCGAAAAAACAATGTTAGAATTGTGTAAAGCACTAGAATCAGGTACAGATTTACGGGGCCTTGAAGGAATTTCATATAAAGATGGAATTAAAGTGGTTAACAATCTTTCTAGACCATATATGGATATTAATTTGATGAAACCAATGCCTTGGCATTTGCTTAAAATGGATCGTTATTTTATGCAGAAACAATTAACTCCAAATACACGTCGAGAATTAGATTTGGGAGAAACCTCACGTGGATGTCCATACCAATGTACTTTTTGTTATAATACTACAAAAAATTGTTCTTCAAGTTGGCGACCAATGAGTCCTGAAAGAACTGTAAAAATGATTAAAGATGCAATTGAAACATTTGGCATAGATGGATATTGGTTTAGAGATGATAATTATTTTGTAGATCTTCGTCGATTAGATAAAATATTGGCATTGTTAGAAGAAGAAGGAATTGATCTTCCATGGTATTGCCCAGGTATTCGAATGGATACAGTAAACAGAATTCCACAAGATACCTTTGAAAAGCTTAAGAGATCAAACATTCTAAGAATTAGACCTGGAGTAGAATCAGGAAGTAATAGTACATTAAAACTGATTAAAAAGAATATGAAGAGAGAAGAGATTATTCAAGCGAATTTACGTTTGAAAGAATTTCAAATTCCTGTTGAATATTCGTACATAATTGGTTTTCCAACAGAGACATTAGGAGACATGTATGAGACCGTTAGTTTGATTCATCAATTACGTAAAGATAACCCTTACGTAGTAAGTCAGAACATTAACTTGTTTAGTCCATATCCTGGTACGGAGTTATGGGGTACTTGTCTAAGAATGGGATTTGAAGCACCAACATCAATTGAACAATGGAGCGAATATCATCATTTGAATATGAATTTTGGTGATTACAGCAAAACAATGACAAATGTAATGAAAAGCATGAGTGAACTTTCATATTACACTGCAGGTATTGTATATGAAAATTTTCCTACCTATTTGAAAGTCTTATCCTATCCTTTGCGAAAATGGTGTGATTATCGTTTCAAAAATAATCTGTTTGATATGAGAGCAGATTTAGAAGCTGTGAAGTTTGTTCGTGATAAGGTTTTCTTTTAATTATTAATTTTATTTTTCTTTAATTTATTTTGTATTTATTCAAAAGATATGATATTCAACCTCTCTATTCATTGAATCTTTAACATTAGTAGGTTTTAATGCTTCATAAAGTGAGCGAATGACAAATCGTCTTCCAAAATTACTTTGGATATCTTCCGGCCTACCATTTATTATTTGGATTAAACCAGATTCAGGATTAGCAAAATGAATGCCTACCTCATGTGGATGAGAAAGATCTCGATCAAACTGTCCACTTCCAAGAAAGCCTAATTTTTTGCATTCATTACGCATATTAAATTTAGTATAAGGCTCAATTTCCCAATATACACTTGCCATTTTATTCTTCTAATTCAACTAAATATTTTTCTGCTTCCATTGCTGCCATGCAACCAGAACCAGCAGCAGTGATTGCTTGCCTATATCGTGTATCTTGTACGTCTCCAGCAGCAAATATTCCTTTTTTAGATGTCACCATATGTTTGTCACATGTTAAGTAACCATGATCATCTAAATCAACAACACCTTTTAGAAACTGTGTGTTTGGAATATGCCCTATTGCTAAAAAAACACCATCACATTTGAAATCAGTTATTTCACTAGATTTAGTATCTTTTAATTTTACTCCTGAAACCACTTTTTCACCATATATCTCAGAAACAGTAGCGTTCCATTTGAATTCTATTTTCTCATTCTTTTGTCCACGATCTTGCATGATTTTACTTGCTCGTAAACTATCTCTACGATGCACCACTGTTACTTTTGTACAAAACTTTGTTAAGAATAATGCTTCTTCCATTGCACTATCTCCGCCAGCAACAACAATTACTTCTTTATCTTTAAAAAAAGCACCATCACATGTAGCGCACGTTGACCCACGTCTACCTTAATACT
>CAYOOY010000032.1:0-13484 GCA_964405725.1 uncultured Methanosarcinales archaeon
ATACTGAAAACAATCTCCCAACAAGTGATTTTAAATTCTACAGCAATATTTATGTGTGTGTAGATCAATCATGGCAAGAAGAGGAATAATAGTTTTTTCATTAACACTATAGTATCTAAATTTTCCTTTCTTTTCTTTAAAGACCATACCATGATATTCTAAGACTTTAAGATTATGTGAAATTAAACTTTGCTCAAAGTTAGTTTTAGCAACTATTTCCGATACATTAAGCGGCTTCTTTCGAAGTGTCTGTATAATTGATAGACGTGTATCATTTGCAAGTGTTGCAAAAAACATTTTGTAGGCTTCTTTATATGAATTCATTTTCATATGAAAAACAAATCATATATTTAAATGTTTTGGTGCCAGGGGAGGTAGTTGTTTCGTTTCTTACTATTTAATGAGACAAGTATACAGTTCATAGAAGTTAATGCACCCAAAAGTATTTAAGCAAATATTGTTATTCCCAATACATGCCATTCATCCTGTTATATGTAACACACAAGAATGTGAAAGAAGCTCAAAAGGTTGCTAAAGATTTATTAGAAAATAAATTAATTGTTTGTGCAAACTTTTTTCCTATTCGTTCAATGTATTGGTGGAATAATAAAATTGAAAATTCAGATGAAGTGGTCTCAATTCTAAAAACTACAAAGACGAATTGGGAAAAGGCAAAAGAAAAAATAGGAAATCTCCATTCATATGAGGTTCCCTGCATAATTAAGATCGATGTAGAAGCTAATTCTCAATATGAATCTTGGATACATTCCATGTAGAAACTACCCTATCCTTATTCACCAAATACTTTTACATAATTCTGCCAGATCTGATCAGCGACTTCTTCAATGTCCATTTTTTTTATCTCGGCTATTTTCTTGATGGACTCAATTACATTAGCTGGCTCATTTGGTGTATCTTTAAATGGCGAAAGCCAGGGAGAATCAGTTTCTGTAAGAAGTTGTGAGATAGGTGCTTTTTTTACAAGAGTTTGAAAATTACTTGCTTTACAAATAATGGGAGGTATCGAAAAATAATAGCCCAATTCAATTGCTTTGGTCATAAGAGATTTTCTTCCTGAAAAACAATGTTGAATTACAGGTATTTCTTTGTTTGGAATCTCCTGTTCAAGAATTTCTATACATTCAGCTTCTGCCTTACGCGAATGAATCACAATTGGTTTTTTTACTTTGATAGCAAATTGAATGATCTTGCGAAAGTTTTTTGCTTGTTCTTCATAGGTTTCTTCTTTGGTGGCCCAGTAAAAATCCATGCCTATTTCACCAATTGCGGCAGTTTGACTAAGGTTTTCTTTGATAAACTTGAACTCTTCATCTAGATCTATTTTTCCTTTGTGCCTCGGAAGTCCAGTTTCGTCTGGTGCCAATCCCAGTGCATCAATAGGATATACACCAAATGACGATTTTATCAACGGATACTTTTGTGATAACGTAAGAACTTCTCGATTATTTTCTGGATTTACACCACTTAATAGAATTGCGTGTACTCCTGCCTTTTTAGCACGAGCTAGAACATCATCTATCTGGGATTTAAGCAGTTCATGATTGATATGGCAGTGGACATCAACAAGTTTCATTGAACAAGTAAGTTGGCGTTTTTTTATATAATTATGGGAAATTTGAAAAAGAAGATATATTTTCAGGCATAGCTATCGTCGGTACATTTATATAGCAAAAGAGATTTATTTTATATGTAGATGTACAACAAAAGGGGTGCTGCAGCAACGCTGCTAATTATATCAGTTCTTGTTGTAGCGAGCGCTGTCCTTTTTGGTTCTGGGGATTATTTAACTGGAGCAGTAACTGGCCTACAAGATATTGTAATTGCAACTCCTGGACAAGCTAATTCTACGCATTGTGGGAATGTTAGTTCCTCTTTAACCCTAACTGCAAATGTCCAAAATTATGTGGATAATTGCTTTGAAATAAACGCGTCTAATGTTGTTCTTGATTGCCAAGGCTACTGGATTAATTATTCAAAAAATGGAAGTGCCTCAGCCATTAACTCCATTGGATTTGATAATGTCACAATCAAAAATTGTATTATTAATGAAGCGACAACTAATGGGTCAATTGCTGTCTATTTACAAAATGGAGAAAATTTGGTATTTAGAAATAATACAATTACTGTAAAATCTGATAATTACGCTCTGGCTTATGGAAAAACAAACCAAACCCTTGTAACCCAAAACAATTTTACGTGTTTTGGTGAAAGTTGTTTTTATCCATTAAATTCAGTTGAGACCAATGTTACGCATAATTCATTTTCCCTTTATGGAGCCGCAGGAGATTCAATTATTTTTACTGCATCAAATGGCTTAGATTTGGTAGAAAACAATTCATTTGATATCTATGTGTTAGGAGGAGTTGGAATTCGGCTACCAACTAAGGGGGATTTTGTACAAAATCGCTTCTATAGTAATAGTACGCAAAGCCAAGGCCTGTGGATTAGTTCGGGAGGAACATATACTGATAATTTTTTTAATTTTACAGCAGGAACTAGTCAAGCTATTGTACTGCAAGGATCTCCATCTATTTTGTATAATAATAATTTTTCAATACCTAATGCTACTTCAATTGCCATTCAAGATGATAGTAACGAGACAACCGCATCCCAATTAATTTACAATAATAGTTTTGGTAAAATTGAATGGGTTGATAATGGATCTGGAAGTTATGCACGAAGTATTAATTTAAGTTCAGTTTTTACAATTGGACTAGGTCATACTTTTTTAATATCAAATCTTACTGCAGCTATTAATCTAAGCAGATTTAATGTAACAAGTGCTAAACTTAACAATTCGGTTCAAATCACACTGAATACAGAACATAATGTAAGTAACATTTTCTTTCAAGATAATTTTACTGAGAATGGTTCGTACGTACGCCAATTAGGTGCTGATTGTTTAGATGCAAATTGTATAAAACAAGACATTGGCAGAAGAACATACATATTCAATGCAAGTTCGCTAGGATCGTGGTCTTTGAATACGACGACACTTTCTAACACTGCACCTAATGTTACAACGCATATTTTTAACTCTACTACATTTAGAAATCACACAGATGATAATTTATTTTGTTATGTTACGGCACAAGACACTCAACATACGCTACTTATGGCATATTGGACAATTCTAAATGGGTCTGGAGTGTATGCTAATGGATCTATTGAGATACAAAATGGATCTTTAGTTGAAGTTACTAACGTTTCTACGAGTAAAACCAATAGACTTGAAAATTGGACGTGCAGAGCGTACACAGGAGATGGTGTAACAAACGAAACTGACATTAACAATAAAACAATTACAATCTCTGATTACACATGCGGTGATAGTGTGTCATCTTCTCTTACGTTAACGCAAAATATTACTGGCTGTTCAGAAAGAGGTCTTAATATTACCGCAAATAATGTTGTACTAGATTGTGCTGGTTTTTATATCCAAGGAAATGGATCACAGGGAGTGTACGCAAGTAATGTTCGAAACCTTACAGTCAAGAATTGTCGGTTTCAAGATTTCATAAATGGTACTCATTTTACAAATGTACATAATTTATCAATGTTTGAAAATACGTTCCATAACCACTCTGAATCATTAAATGTATATGATGGGATCAATATTTCAATATTAAATAATAATTTTACGAATGCAACTTCTTGGTACATTAATGTATGGGATACTAACACTTCTGAAATTAGACGTAATAGAATTTCCTCAGGAAAACGAGTTCCCGCTTCGGGTGCTGGTGTATACTTAGTAAGGGTTGATTTGTTTAATGTATTTAATAACACGATTACTGAGCTACGAGAATATGATGGGATATATTTGAGCGGTGGGGATGAATACAACAGAACAGGTAACATAACATATAATAACATTAGTTTCAATCCAAACAGTACCGGAATCGAACCCAGTACCGTAGCAGGTGAGAAGTTTTATTTTTCACAAAATTATATCTATAATAATAGTATTGGGTATGATATTGCTGCGTTCTTATTTGGTAACGCAACACACGAACAGATTTTATACAATACAAAAGGTATTAAGATGCATAGTCAAGTAGAGAATGCCCGTTTCACTCATTCAATTTTTGAAGGAAATGATTTTGATGTACAATCAGATTCAGGACCAAATTACGGTAACGTTACAATTGTAAATTCCACCATAAATAGATCACGATTACAAGTTGGTGGAACACAGTACGTCTATGTTAGAACGTGGGTTACCGTAAACGTTACTGATGAAAATGGTAATGCACGAGCTGACGCGTTGGTTCAGGCAAGAAATTCAATAGATACACTTGATTATAATACAACTACAAATTCAAATGGTATTGCAACGTTAGAAGTAATGCCATATTACCATAACAATAGAATTAATTATTTAGTAAGTCCATCTACAATTACAGCTACATTTAATAACTATACACAAAATTCATCCACTATTAATTTTCTTAACTCCACTGCCGAAGTTGTTAACTTCACATTAATTTCTGTTGGATGTTCAAGCACAGTGAAGAGTGATTTTGAAATTGGAAATAATTATGTATGTAATGATAAAGGGATTAATTTTGAAGGTGCAGGGAAAAAGTTCTTTGGAGAAAATTATAATATGAGTGGAAACAGTACGGGTATTGGATTAAATGTAACTGGATCTACATTGAACGAAATCAATAATTTGTGGATACAGAATTTTGGTGAAGCTATTTATCTTAAACAAAGTAATGGTACTCGCCTCTTTAATATAACAATTACTAATAGTACTAAAGGGATTATTTTTAACAATTCAAATAACAACACTATTTATGATGCATTCTTTAATACCACTTCTTTTGCAGTGATTGCAGAGAATGCAGGTAATACAAATAACTCTCTTGTAAATGTGAGCATAGCACCAAGTAACGTTTCAGTTACAAGTAACGCTAGTGTCTATTTGCGATGGTATGTTGATGTTAATGTAACTTTACCAACAGGTGTAGCATTACCAAATGTTGATGTACGAGGACTTTTTAATGAAACAATTACAGTTGACCGATCTGGAAAAACTGGAAGTAATGGTGTTGTAAGATTAGAATTAGCTGAATGGAAGAAAAATAGTACAGATGTGTATTACATAACCCCTCATAATATTACTGTGAATTTCTCATATTTAGGAAGTAATACAGCTAATGCCACATCAATCAACTTGAGTGTAAGTAATAATACCATTGTTCAATTGAATCTTAATTTGAATTGTACTGGACCAGCTGATAATTTGGAAATTTCAAGTTCAACGTCTTTTTGTCCTGGAACTTATGTTGCTGGAAATATGAATATTACTGCCGATAATGTTACATTAACATGTGATGGAACAACTATTGATGGATCAAATTCAGGAGCAAATAATGGAATTAATGTTAATAGCCGTAATAATGTTACTATGAAAAACTGTAAATGGACTAATTTCTTTCAATCCATTGAAGTTGAAGGATCAAGCAACATAACCATTAGTGGTCATGAATCGCCTCAAGCAATATTGCAAGTTACTAAGAGTGAATCATTAACAATTACAAATTCAACATTTCAAATAGGTTCATTTGATGGACTGAATAAATCAGTTGTTACAAATAATCAATTTGGAGATTCAATAAAATTCTACGCATCCACAGTTGATGATAGTTATCATACAATTTTCACAAACAACACATACAATACTACGTATGCAGCTATTTCAATATCGGAAGGAACTTCTACATATAACACATCGTTTTATTATAACACGTTTAAAGATATCAGAGGATTATATGTTGATATAGGTTCATTCACAACTAATAATGATTATAATTGGAATACTACAGTAAATGGATCCGCTAAGGGGAATAATTGGGAAGCGTACTGTGATAAAGGAGCTGATGATAATTCTGATGGATACGCAGATAATGAATCTTCATCAGGAGCTGCTGACTATCCATTTAATGGAAGTACGGTTTCTTTATTTAGACCAGGAGATTCGGTTACCGATTGGGGACCTGTGTTTCAAGAGTGTGTTACAGAAGTAGATGTCGCAACCGGGGCAACTACAACTAGTGGTGGCGGTGCGTCAACTGCAGGAACCGGTGGAGTCCAAAGTCCTGCTCCAGCCCCTGCAAAATCAAAAGAGAAAAAAGTCAAACCACAATATGCGACAGCTGAAGATATAGCAAAGAATTTACAGATCAATGAAGCAATAGTACTTGAAGGAGAAAATGGAACAACAATAGTTGAAATAGAACTTCTCAATAAAGGAAATTTATCAATGAGTTTATTTCCAAGTATTTTACAAGATATCAAAGATACGTTTTACATTGTAAGTAAACGAACATTGGGTTTTGAAGGATCTTTCTTTGATAGCTTAGCATCATTATCATATTCAAAGCAACCAATAGCGCAACGATTATTAAAATCTAAAATAGTAAAAGGACAAGACGAAATCCTATTAGGCCCAGGTGAGAAAGCAAAACTAAAAGTTGAAGTTGAAGAAGGGTTAGTACCTTCAACATTTAATATTGAGTTTAGTTCATTAGGACAAAAGGTTGGTGGTAAAAAAGTAGCTTCTAAAAAGCAAGCAATTACGGGTACAGCGATCGATTTAAATCCAGATGAGAATACTCTTGATTTGTATGCTATATTCGTTCCTGGGCAATTGGCTGATCAATTACGCGCGCATTTAGCTGGAGAGAAAGTAGATCTTGCACCAGTTGAAGATGCAGGAGATGCAGTAAATTATTATTTGGAACTTAGTTTCCTACAAGAAGGAAGTGCAGTATTTAGTGATTATTATGGACCTTATACTCTTAGTGATGCAAAAACATTTGTCTTTGCACAACAGTTCAAATATCAGGAAGATATGTTTGATGGGAAGTTTGAAGTTCAAACGAAAGTATTCAAAGAAGACGAAATATTAATTGAAAATATGTTTCCAGTGACATTTCAGTAACATTTATAACCTGTAATATATTACTAAGAACTATGTTTGTATTTGGGATAGATGTGCCGTTACCTGAGCTGCTGCTCGTAGCTTCTGTGGTTATATTTTTACTTCTAGTTGAATCCATCATTGTAGTATCTTTACTCATGAAGCAAATGGGAAAAACGAAGAAATTAGCTGACTTAATAGGAAAACTTTCTGAGACAATTCTTGCTATCAAAGCTGCTGAGCTCAAACAACTAGATAAATTAAAAGGTAAATAGTAATACTTATCAATTCTAATTTTACTTATTATAAGAAAGTATCACTATGCTGCTGGTTGCTTTTGTGTATCTGGTGGAACTACTTCATCTACTATTTTAAGTGGTATGCCAGCATCAACCATCATCTTTCGTGCTTTCTTAGGATCTTTTTCAAATTGAGCAGCAATCTGTTTTGCTTGCCCTAGGAACTGAGCCCGTTGTTTTTCAAGTTCAGCTTGTAACCGCGTCTTTTCCTCAGCTTGTTCTTTTAGCTCTTCTTCGGTTAATTCAGTTTTACCACTAGAAATTTTTTCATCAAATTGGCCTTCAGCAATAGCTTTGAGAGCTCCTTGCGCATCCATCCCTTCTACCAAGATTCCCATGCTTTGGCAAGTTCCGACAATTTCACGTACTTTATTTTTAAGATCTTTACCAAGTAAAGCATCCTCTTTTGTTTTTGCAATTTTGATAATTTGTTCGATTTTAAGATCAGCTACCTTTTCTGTAAGAGGGTTACTTGCACCCTTTTTTACCTGAGCCTCTTTTTTGATAAGTGCTGCTGCAGGTGGTGTTCCAATTTCTATTGTAAATTCACGTGTTTCATCATCTACAGTCACTTTTACAGGAACCTGCATACCTTTTAATTCAGACGTTTTCTTGTTGATTTCAGCTACAACTTGTCCAATATTAACGCCTGTAGGACCTAGAGCTGGTCCAAGCGGTGGTGCAGCGGTTGCTTTTCCACCTTCAATTAATACATCAACTGTTTGTTTTGCCATAATTAATTCAACATCTGTCGGATTTGGTATCTGTTTATATAGTTTTCCTCAGAAATAGTCAAAATCACATACTTTCTTTAAATTCTTGAGCACAAACGGTTGAGCAGAACAGCTTTTTCTCGCCCTCAATATCTTTTTCGATTCCCTTTTCATCCTCAATAGCGCTGCCACATTCAGCACAAACAAGCACTTTATCTTCTTCCATATATCCTTCCATGAATCCATCACTTTCTTCATCGTTGTTGTTATTCGGTTCAGGCATTGAGTCATCGTAGTATTCCATATCTCGAATGCACAAAACTATTGTATTTTAAATTTAAGCCATATGCTTTATATGTTTTTTAAAATAGACTCTGATATTCTGTATAATAGGAAAAATATCACTTTTAAGAGAACATTTTATAAATAACAGCGGATACTAAGTATATATTCAAGAAATTATATTGATTTCTGATACATAAATTAATGGTCGAATATAAAATAGTTAAATTTTGTCGCTTATGTAATGCGCGATTTGTTGTGGAAAAAGGTCAACGTAGACGCATTTATTGCGATGCCTGCCAAAAGAAAATTGAGCGTGGAAGAGCAAAAGAAGAAAAAGAAGCAAAAAAATAATTCTTACTTTTGATGATATAAATCCATAAGTTTCTTTTTTATTCTGTTAATTGATCTTTCCCATGAATAACCATACGCTGCAGTGCGTCTTGCATTTTTACCCAACTTTGTACGTAACTCATCATCAGAACGTAATTTCTCAATTTTAACAGCAAGCATACTAGCGCTATTTCGTGGACAAAAAGCACCATTATATCCTTTTACAACATATTGTTTCATATAACCAACTTTAGATACGATCACAGGAAGGCCAGCACTCATTGCTTCAAGAGTGGCTAAAGATGTTGTCTCAGTGAGTGAAGGCATTACAAATGTATCCATAGCTGCAAGATAATCAGGTACGTTACGTACAAATCCCGTAACTGTACAATTTGAAAGAGATTTAAAATCTTTAAGTTGATCATCGGGACCATCACCTACAATAAGCAGATGTACTTTCTTTTGATTTTTTAATTTCAAAAATGCCTTTAGAAGTAATTGAACATTTTTTTCTTTACTAATCCGTCCAACATATCCCACAACAAATGTATCTCTTGGAATTGATAATTTTTTCTTCCATTTATTCTTGTCCTCAATGGGATAAAATCTACTAATATCAACTCCAAGGGGAGCAATCTCCATTGGTGCCTTAACTCCTTGTTTGGAGAGATGTTTACGCAATTCGGCGTAGGGAACAAAAATCGAGGTGCAATTATTGTACAAAAATATTGAAAATCTTTTTATCACATTGAAAAAAAATCGATTAAGTATTGGTGGGAAGAACTTTTCAAATAATTCCCAACTAATCGTATGAGTATAAAACACCATTTTTTTGCGAAATTTATGTCCATAATACATTGCTACGTAACTAATAAGTGCAGGGCCCTGGATAAAAAGTACTTCTGATTCTTTGACTTTTTTCTTAATTGTACGCCAATTCTTAAGAGTTAATTTCAAATTCGGATATCCAGAAACACTAATTCTTTTTGATGGCTCAATAAAAGTGACATTTTTGCCAAGAGGATTTTTCTTGCTACCGAGTTTTGGGACAAGTAAACTAATTTCCATGCTTCCTTTGACACGTTTTACAAATTCTTCCATGAAAATGATAGTACCATCTATTTTTGGATAGTACGTGTCCGCAACCACCGTTATTGTAGGTTTCATTTGATCCTGTAAAACATCTCACCCCACCAGGTTCTTAGTTTGAATCCTTCTTTTAATCCACGAAAGAGTAATAGTAAAAATGGATAGGCTACGTGCACTTGCTGTGATTTGAATAATTTTAATGATTTTAATTTGTATTTGAATGTCTTCGTAACAGGAATATAAAGTGCGGGATACCGTGTTTTAAATGAAACAGGATTCCAAATAGAGAAAATGTATACTTCGGGTGGTCGCTTTAATTCTTTAATTACGTTGAGTGTGATTTTATGAACTGCTCTATGGTCTGGATGCGGATCTTCGCTACTATGAGTAAATAATTTTGTTGCATGTTCAAGAATTTTATGTAATTTTTTCTCAGATTTAGTTTTTTTGTAATCTTTTTCAATTCGCTGATCTCCTAAATCTAGAAATATTACTTTACATCCCATTACTTTTGCTGCTTCAATCGTTTCTTTTTTACGAATATCTTTGATGACATCTTCTTTTAGCCAGATATGTGATTTTTCTCCAAATGAAAAAATGACTGCCGTTACCTTTTTGCCTTCTTTGGTATATTTCTTGATTGTGCCACCTGCACCAAGGACAAAATCGTCTGTGTGTGCTGAGAAAACAACAATGTGCTCTTTTTTTGTCATGTGTGTAGAATATACAAAGGAGTTTATTATATTTTGCTTTTATATCTCTTTATCAATATCGGGATCATATAAAAAACCGTACTCAAACATGAGATTTTGGTTCTTAATTGTTCTATCAACAAGCTTCTTTGGTGTATCTTCATTTACCCGCGAGAGGTAATGCAATCCGTTAGCAACCAAGGTTTCATTATCCATTACATCTTCGCGTACATCAATACGTATTGTCTCGCGATTATCAGATAGCCATGAAAAATATTGCTCTGCTGCTGGAACTATTCCATCTTGATCATTGGTTGTATGATGAATCATATCCAATACTTTTACTGCATCACGGGCCCAGAATTTATATCGCGTTAAAAAATCATAAAATCCTACTTTCTCACCACCATACCCTACTACGGCATTATCAATGATTTGATGCAATTCTACGTCTAATGTTTCACGTACTCCGGTTGCATTTTCTATGGAATGAAGATATTGTTGCAATATATTGTGACGATTAAGAATGGCATGTGCAGTTTGTAATTTCTTGTATGCAATATCTGCAAATTCAGGATTATTGTTATTTTGTGCTCCTAAAAGATATATTTGTATTTTCCATTTTGGAATTACTTTAGGAGGTAACTGATCAATTGACTTAGATATGGAATCTACTTGACGTGAAGAGAACGCTCTTCTTTTTTTTGATTGTGTAAGTACATGTTCAAGCTTTAGCTTAATTAATCGTAGTTCTAAACAAGACATCTGGTGGACCTCATACTTTCAATTTTTTTTAAATCTTCTACCATCGACATATTTTCAATGTATGAACTGAATTCACCACCATTATTTATGAATAACCCACAGTTATCAGCTCCATAATACGATGGAATTGAAACTTCTCGTGCTCGAAGATATACTGAATTAATAGATTTATGAAGTATTGCAATGATATCTGTAGCCCTTGAATTTCGCGCAGCAGTTGCTAGTGATTCTTCAACATGACTTGCGATTTCATTTGCTGTTTTACAAGAGGCAATGTATTCTTTGTATCTTGGGTCATGGCCATAATGTAATTGCATATATTCTCTAGGAACTTGTTCACGAACATTTGGAAATTTCCAATGATTTGATCCATTCAGGTATGTTCCAAGTTGCTGCGCTACGATTTCTGCTGTATCAACAGTTCTTTTCATTGTTGAAGTTACAAAGATTGGCCGAGCAGTTGGACCAAGCATATTAAATAAGTAATCACCCAATCGTCTTGCTTGTTGTCGGCCAAGATCAGTTAATTCAAAGCAAGAGGGATGTTCAAGTGCAGTTCGAGTAAGTTTTCTCTCAAGTTCGAGTTTATTCTGCAACGTTTGTCCATGTCTTGATAAGTATATCCGAACCATAGTGAATAAAATTAGTATTAGTTTTATAAATCTTGTCATCAGGATTACTAAACAGTAGTCAAATTATTGAGAAGGAGTTGTCCATTATTTACCGATGAGTTTTTATAGAGCTCATATTTACTATTGGACATGAAACTGCTTAGTATTCACTCAGACTTTATTGAGTTCAAAGCTCGTAAGAAAGCATTCAAACAAGCCGAACAGGATGTAAATGAAGAGCTGCAACGAGTAGAGGAGTGCCTCGTTATATTTACAGCGGTTGAAAAGCCCGATGAAGATAATATTTCTGGTACCCTTGATAGATATATTCAAGAAATAAATAAAATAGCCGATCAATTAAAAGCAACTAAGGTAGTATTATATCCATATGCACATTTATCTTCAAATCTTGCATCACCAAAGATTGCAGAACAATTTCTTAAAGATGCTCAAGTACGATTATCAGAGATATATGAAATTTCACGTGCTCCTTTTGGATGGTATAAAGCATTTACCGTTGCATGTAAGGGACATCCACTCTCTGAATTAAGTAGACAATTTGTTGTTGAACCAGAAGGGAAAGTATCATTGAAACGAGAAGGGACTGACGAATTATTTTCGATGAGTGATCTAAATCTAACGAGCGATCAAAAAATCGCATACTCTGCTGCAATTTTAACTGGTATCGCTGTTACACAATTATATGAGGGAGCAACTCTTGGTGGAGCTGGTTTTTATCAAGAGCAAGCGTATATAGATATTTCTGGTGTTACATTAACACAACAGAATTTGGCGAAAATTGAATCTTCTGTTAAACAATTAATTGAATCTAGCGTTGTATTTACTAAAGTAGATAATACTGAGCCAACTACAGATTTTCAAAAATCAATTGCAAGTGATTTAGGACCTAATGCAGCTACATATCAAATTAGTGATCAGTTATATGTCCCAACATTTAACGAGCCATTTTCATATTCTTCTCAAGATATTAAATCATTTGAATTGAGAAATATCGCATCAGCATATTGGAAAAATAATGAGAGTAATGATCAATTAACACGGCTTTATTTAGTTGCGTTTTCATCACCAGATAAATTACTTGAATACAAAAAGAAACAAGAAGAAGCTGCTGCACGATCCCATCTTAAAATTGGTAAAGAGCAAGGTATTTTTGTTGTGTCAGATTTAGTTGGTCCAGGTTTTCCTCTTCTTGCTCCTGCAGGAGCTATAATGCGTGCTGAAATCGAGAAATATTTATGGGATTTACATAAAAATAAAGGATATGAACGTGTTAGCATCCCACATGTTGCTAAAGATTTGTTATACAAACAATCTGGACACTGGGAAAAATTTGGTGAAGAGTTATTTCATGTTAAAGGTCAGCACGATAATTTGGTTTTAAAGCCGATGAATTGTCCTCACCATATTCAAATATTTAACGCATTTTCATATAGTTACAGAGATTTGCCAGTGAGATTCTTTGAACCTACAACAGTTTATAGAGATGAAAAATCAGGTCAATTATTTGGTCTTTCTCGTGTTAGATCGATTACACAAGATGATGGACATATTTTTTGTAGAACGTCACAAATTAAAGATGAAGTAGCTGCAATGGTTAAGATTATTTTAGCATTCTACAAGACATTTGATATGGATAAAGAGTATTGGGTTAGTTTAAGTGTTCGTGGTGAAGAACAAAGTAAATATTTAGGAACACCCGAGGTTTGGACTACAGCTGAAACTGCTCT